>MGWP01000042.1 GCA_001801055.1 Gallionellales bacterium GWA2_55_18
GAGATCAACGACAACCCCAACGTGGACGCGGGCAACGAAGACAGCGTGCTCAAGGACGCGCTGTACCGCGAAGTGATGGGCGTATTCCTCAAGCGCATCGAAGCGCGCAGGCGGGGTATGCCAAGCGTGTGAACTTGTGATGCCTAAAATGCTAATGGGCAAGCTGGGTTCAATCTAAACCTTTTTCACCGAATCCCATAAGCATGCGAAAAGGCTTTGGTAGAAGATACCTACGCTTGAGGTAAAATCCCGTCTGTCGCATTATGCCTTGCCATGAGCCGCGCCAAATGAACAACCCCTACCTTATTAACCGCCTTGTCCATCGGCACCGCCACACTGGTTGGCGTTCGCCCTTGGGGTTTGCAATGCCTGTCCTACTGCTGCTGTCCATCGCCGCATGTCCTGCCGCCATTGCCACTCCAGAAAGCAGCAGCCTGGGGTACGCCGACACCAAAAAATCAGGCACGAAAATATATAAGTATTTGAAAAACGGTACCACATCGTTTTCTGACGTTCCTCCACGCAATGGGCGCTACGTTGTCTTCCGCCCTTCTTGCTATGCGTGCAATCTCACCTCCAACATCGATTGGCATTCAACCCAACTGCACCCGGATAAATATGGCGACGAGATAAACCTTGCCGCGCGCCAGTTTGACCTTGACCCGGCATTGGTGCGTGCCGTGATCCACGCGGAATCCGGTTTCAATGCGCGAGCACGCTCGCCAAAGGGAGCAATTGGCTTGATGCAGTTGATGCCTGGCACTGCGCGCATGCTAGGCGTGACGAACGCCCACATTCCAAGCCACAACATTCGGGGTGGTGTGCAATATCTTGCTGATCTTTTGGCGCAGTTCAAGAACGATGTTGTCTTGGCTACAGCAGCCTACAACGCCGGCCCGGAGGCTGTTCAAAAATACGCCGGAGTACCGCCGTATGCGGAAACGCGGGTGTATGTGCAACGGGTAAAAATCCTGCACCAGCGCTACAAAAGCAATCTACGCGGATAACAAGATGAGGAGTGGCTTTGGCTCTCCCCCTGACAAAGGGGGGTTGGATGGGGGTTTTCTTGAGATTTTTCCTGTTTCTTGTTCATGCCTTGCCTTGCGTATGCTGTGCTTACTTGGCTCAGGGTGAACGATGTAATGAATTATGTAATGCTCAATAGAGCAGCAGTGGGCAGCGCCATCTCTCGCCGCAGTGCGGCTTCGAGTTGCGGCTAAATGGTGAGATTTCAGCATCCAGCTAAAGTTTTATTGGATTTTGCCGATAAAACAATTCAGTAAAGCGACCGAGTGTTTGGCATAAATCTGCTTCAGTGCTGGAAGCAACATTTAGCGAGGCGGCAGCACAAAGCAAATGTTTGCAACATTGAGGTGAAAGGGGAAACTACGATGCCTATCCAAAATATTAATACCAGCCTTGCTCAGGCTGAACAGACAGTTAACGCCGGCAGCAAACGGCCCGCCGTTTCTGGCGAACCGGTCGCTGGCGAACCCAATAACGCCACAGTGCAGCCCACGGTCGCACAGTTGAAAAATATGGTAGATAATATCAATAACATATTGAAACAAAACAATAATACTCTGGAATTCAACATGGATGCAGACACCAAGAAGCTAACGGTAAAACTGGTGGATATGGAAACCGGGGATGTAATTCGCCAATTTCCTTCCGAGGATATGTTGGCGATTTCACGCTCGATAGAGAGGTTTCAGCAGGGGTTGTTGCTGAATCAAAAGGCCTAGCAGGATCATGATCCTGGTGGTGTTATATCCCTGATAGGCCAACCCATAACTCGGGAGGATGACCGTGAATACTACTTCTGCAATTAAAACTTACGCAAAAATCGGGGTCGAATCCGGCGTTAGCGCGGCTGATCCGCACAAACTTATTCTGATGCTGTATCAAGGTGCATTGGCGGCGATTGCCAATGCCAAAAACGGAATTATCAACAAGGATATTCCGGCCAAGGGCTCTGCCATTTCCAAGGCCATCTCCATCATTGACGAGGGTTTGAATGCCAGCCTAGACAAGAGCGTCGGTGGCGAATTGGTGCAGAATCTGTCTTCATTATATGAGTATATGACAATACGTCTGCTGGCTGCCAACTTGAAAAACGATATGGGTGCCCTGGATGAAGTGAACCGTCTGCTTAGTGATTTGAAGGGTGCCTGGGAAAGCATCCGCCAGCCAAGCGCAGCGGGAACAGCCACAATGGGTGTGTCAACCCCGCAGAGGTTGCCGCATTCCGGGAATGCAGTTAATCCGCTTCCAAGCCACGGCGGTGCAGGATTGGCAGCGACAGCAGAAGGGCAGCCTTCGGCTAGCCCTGCCGCAGCGCCTATTGCGGCTCCGCAGCAAAGCGCGATAAATAAAAAAGCGCAACTAGCTTATGGAAAGGGGTAAGAAAGATGAGCCGCAGCCAAGTTATATCGAATTACGAGTCGCTGTCCGTGCTGACCGAGCAAATGCGCGAGGCGGTTATGCGGGAAGATTGGGATCAACTGATCGGCCTTGAACAGCAATGCAGTCGGCATGTTGCCGCCATGAAGCCAGTGGATGCGGCAGCGGTGCTGGATGAGCCATCTCGGCAAATCAAGATCCAACTCATCAAGAAAATTCTCGCCGACGATGCCGATATTCGCAGCCGTACCATGGAGTGGATGGGGCAGCTGCAGCGCATCATACAAAGCAATCGTCAGGAGCAGCGGTTGCAGCATAAATACGGCGGGACGTAACGGGCTGGAAACAGTATTGCAAAACACGCTCCACGCGCCATTTCAGGTATTTATCTCGCCTATTTGCGGGAAAGGACAGCTTGGGGAAATGGAAGCTTGTTATGCCCGAAATTCTGGCAAATACTTTTGAGCCTGATGAGGAGATTGTCATACCGCAATGCTGCCCGCCAATGTAATCAGCGCGCTTCAGGTTCTTTCCAACTCGGAAAAGCCGCTGATCGCGGCTGCCAAGGATGCGTCTGCGCCTATTACCAAGCTCGAACCGGGGCAACAACTGCAGGGTGCCGTTCAGTCCAAAATAAGTGAAGGTTTATTCAAGGTGCAAGTCGCCGGAGAGACGCTCCAAATGCGCCTGCCCGGCAATATCCAGAGCGGCGATGTAATCAAACTCGAAGTGCTTGCGATACAGCCGCGAATTACTTTCGGCATGGTTGCGTCGACCAACCCGCTTTCGACACCCGAGCAAATCGGCGCCACGGCGCGTTTGCTTTCCAATCTTGCAGAGTTGCCGATCGAAAGGCCAATTGTTCGACAACTCGGCAATAAGGCGGTTTGGCCCGCTGCGCAGCAAATGCCGGACGCCAAGCTGCTAGCCGAAGGGCTGCGTGAAGCACTTGGCAAGAGTGGCTTATTCTACGAATCGCATCAAGCGCAGTGGGTTCGCGGAGAACGCAGCACGAGCCAATTGTTGCAGGAACCGCAAAATCTGCTGACCGGAAAGAATTTGTTGCTGACAGCCACCGGATCCGGTTTAACGGCAAGCGGGGTGCCTGTTTCTGGCACAGTGCCAGAGAACAAGATTTCTGCGACACAGGAATTTTTAAATGCCCAGGCAATAGCCAAATCTGGCGATACGGCTTTGCCAGTGGCAAAGGAGCTGGTGCATCTGGTTCAACAGCAATTGCATACCTTGGAGCAACATCATCTGGTGTGGATGGGGCAAGTTTGGCCTGGTCAGCAGATGCAGTGGGAAATTCAGGGGCAGCCGGAACATCAGGCCAGACAGCAGCAGGACGAACGCCAGTGGAGCACGGAAATGGAACTGGATTTGCCCAGGCTGGGTGGGGTGCATGCGCGACTGGTGTTCGCCGCAAACGGGCTGCGGCTGACGCTGAATGCGGCAGATTCAGCAACCGTCGATTTATTCAATCGCGACTTGCACAAGCTCAGGAATTCGCTGGCCGATGCAGGAATTGCGCTGTCCGCTGCCGTAGTGGAGAAATCATGAAGCAATCCACCCTCACACCGCAGCAAGTTGCCGTCGCGCTGACCTATGGTAAAACCCAGGGGGGTGCGCCCAAAGTGGTTGCCAAGGGGCGCGGCATGATCGCTCAGGCGATTATCGAGCGCGCCAGACAAAACGGCGTTTATGTGCATGAATCTGAAGATCTGGTCGGGCTGTTGATGAAAGTCGAGCTGGACCAGGAGATTCCGCCACAACTTTATTTGGCTGTTGCCGAACTGCTGGCTTGGCTTTATCGATTGGAACATGCCGATGCACCTATTATCCCCACAGCTGCGAAGTTATAGTTTAGAATAAAAACCGGCTGGCGCGCCTTGGGGGAAACAATAAGTTAAGAATAAAGAGTACCTCTAAAAATTTAGAGTTCGTCCAAATTCAAAGCGCGAAAAACTTCCAGTTCCGGTTAGCCTGCACTGAAACTTCGTTTTGCCGCGCCGCATATGCATGATATGTAAACAAGAAATTTCCCGCAACGCAGCATAACCAGCGGTTTGGCTGTCGTCTTTTGACAGCCTGGCCGAATGGCTAATAGTTATATCAGTTGGGATGAAATGTGGATTTTTAGAGGCCCCCTCAATAAAAGATCATGAGATACGAGACACTCTCACGTAGCGAAGAAAATGAGCACGGTATCATTTCAGTAAAAGAAATTGTTTCGATATTGAAACATATTGCTGAACATGCAACTCAAGTCGCCCTTTATTACGCCGACGGGAATTATTTCGTCTTGTCCACGTTACTGGGGGTCAATGACAAAGGATTGTGGCTTGAGCAGAGCACGAATGAACGGGACAATAAACGTATTCTCGAAAGCGAAGACCTGATACTGGTCAGCATTCATTTGGATGTTAAGGTTCAGTTTTCCGCCAAACAGGCGCGTAGCGTGGAATATCAGGGTTATTCCGCTTTTCATCTGCCATTACCGAAGTGCATTTACCGGTTGCAACGGAGAGAAAGCTTCAGGCTTGAGATTCCATCCGCAAAACCTCTGCGTTGCGTTATTCCGATAGGCGAACCAGGGGCTGTCCAGCCGCGCGAAGTGAGCCTGATGGATATTAGTGTCGGAGGCATGAAACTGACCTATGCAGAGGGCGATATCGAGCTTGTGCAGGGGCAATCTTATGAAAATTGCCAAATCAAATTGCCTGATATGGGCACAATTAGCGTCACGATGATTGTGAGAGGGCTGTCTTCATTACCTACCAAATCTGGGCATAATATCAAACGCGCAGGATGCCAATTCATTAATCTCAGCGCCGCGTCCAATATTTTGTTGCAGCGCTATGTAAACAGCATGCAACGGGTAAAGAACACTGTCTAGAAACCCTCGGTTTAACCCAGATTGTCCATTAGCATTCGAGGCATCGGTAAATCAAGTGGTTGCAGGTCGTGCTTTAACTCGACTTGTCGGGCTGAAGCACAACCTACAGCCTATTGGATTGTTGGGTTTAAAGCACATTTCATTACACGCCCAGCCAATAACGCGGGGTATGAAATCTGCTGAAATAGGATTGGTGCATATTTTGTTGGTTCCGCAAAAATCTTCCGCTGTTATAATGCTCCGCATGAGCAAACAAATCCCCGCCGCACCGCGTGCGCTCGACATTGCACGCGAGGTTTTGAATATAGAAGCCGCTGCAGTGCAAGCTCTCGTTACACGCCTTGATGATGCTTTCCTGCGTGCACTGGATGTGATTTTGCGCTGCGAGGGGCGCGTTATCGTCAGCGGGATGGGCAAATCCGGGCATATTGCGCGCAAGATCGCGGCAACCATGTCCAGTACCGGCACTCCGGCTTATTTTGTGCATCCGGGCGATGCCAGTCACGGCGATTTAGGCATGATCACCAGCGAGGATGTGTTTATCGCGCTGTCTTATTCCGGCGAGAGCCAGGAGCTGATGACCATCGTGCCGGTCATTAAACGCCAAGGCGCGAAACTTATCAGCATAACTGGCAACGCGGCATCCGGTTTGGCCAAAGCGGCGGACGTACATCTTGATGCAGCAGTGGATAAAGAGGCCTGCCCGATGGGATTGGCGCCCACTGCCAGCACTACGGCGGCACTGGCATTGGGCGATGCGCTTGCGGTGGCGCTGCTGGACGCAAAAGGTTTTGGTGTGGAAGATTTTGCCCGCTCGCATCCGGGTGGCAGTTTGGGGAGGCGTTTGCTCACCCATGTGCGCGATATCATGCGTAGCGGCGAACGCCTGCCGATGGTGCGCGAAGGCGCGATGTTGAGCGATGCGCTACTGGAAATTTCAAAAAAAGGTGTTGGCATGACTGCGGTTGTGGATGCCGGGCAATGCGTGTTGGGTATTTATACCGATGGGGATTTACGCCGCACTTTGGAGAAAAAACTGGATTTCAATACCACACCGGTGCGCAGCGTGATGTCCGCCAACCCGCGCTGCATCGGCCCAGACAGTCTTGCTGCGGAAGTGGTGCAGATGATGGAGCAATTTAGCATCAACCAGATGCTGGTGGTGGATGAACAACACCGGCTGATCGGTGCGCTGAATATGCATGATCTGTTGCACGCCAAAGTCATTTAGGAGGACGCTATGCTGATAAGCCGCGCGAAATTGATTCGCCTGATTGCTTTCGATGTGGATGGCGTGATGACCGATGGCGGATTGTATTATTCCGATTCTGGGGAAGAATCCAAACGCTTCAATGCGCTGGACGGGCATGGCCTGAAAATGCTGCGCGCCAGCGGGGTGGAGATCGCCATTATCACCGGGCGCACTTCGCGTTGCGTTGAAGCGCGTGCGCGGAATCTCGGCATTGGGCATGTTTACCAAGGGGTGGAGAACAAGCTCGAAACGATGGTCGGCCTGCTCGATAAGCTCGAATTGACGCGCGATGCCGCTGCCTATATGGGTGACGATGTGGTTGACCTCACGGTAATGCGCCATGTCGGATTGTCGATCAGCGTGCCGGAATCCCCGCAACTGGTGCGCGAACATTCCGACTACGTCACGCAACGCAGCGGCGGGCACGGTGCGGTGCGTGAAGCCTGTGAGCTGATCATGTCGGCACAAGGAACGCTGGATGCACAATTGGCGCCATACTTGCGATGACCTTTGCCTCCCGCGCCCGCTATTGGTTGCCGCTGTTTCCGCTGCTCGGGTTAGTGGGCGTCACTTATTGGCTTAACCAGCAGGTTCAACAGGACATTGCCAAACCGGTCGGCAAACGTCACGATCCAGATGCCATTATGGAAAATTTTTCCGCTGTCAAAATGAACCAGCAGGGTACCCCGCGCTTCATCATAAACGCGAAGAAGATGCTGCATTATCCGGATGATGATAGCACCGAGCTTGATGCTCCACACCTCACCTCGTTGTCAGTCGAACGCCCCTCTATTCATATTTCCGCACAGCGTGGGGTAGTTTCCAGCCAAGGCGACGAAGTATTCCTGTACAACAACGTCAAGATGGTGCGCGAGGCGGATGTGAACCGCGAGCAACTTACTTTACTAACCGAGTACCTGCATGCCATCCCGGACCGTGATTTGGCGAATACCGACCATCCTGTCACCATTACGGATGCGCACAACACCACGCATGCTATCGGACTGGAAATGGACAACAAGGCGCGCACCTTGAAATTACTTGCGCAGGTAAGAAGCGAACATGCACCCACAAGGAAGTAAACTGTTGCTGGCATCGTTACTGCTACTTGGCGCGCCGGCTTGCCTTGCCGAGCGCGCCGATCGCGACAAACCGGTGCATATGGAGGCCGACCAGGTATTGATGGACGATGCGCGGCATATCAGCACCTTTATCGGAAACGTGCAATTCACCCAAGGCACCATGCTGATTCGCGGCGACAAGATCGTCGTGGTTGAAGACAACGAAGGCTTCAAGCACGGCACGGCGTACGGCAACACCGCCAGCTTCCGGCAGAAGCGCGAAGGCTTGGACGAATATGTGGACGGGTATGGCGAGCGCATCGAATATGACACCCGTGCCGAGACGGTAGACTTCTACGGAAAGGCGCGCGTCGTGCGCGATCTCGACGACGTGCGCGGCGAACATATCACTTACAACCAAAAAACCGAAATTTTCCGGGTGCATAGCGGTAACGCGGCAAATGCTGGCACGTTACCCAAGCGAGTGCATGCAGTGCTGCAACCCAAGCATAAGAGAGATGCGACAAACCCGTCCCAGTCTGACGCGTTGCCGATCAAACCCAGCGAAACCATTTCGCCTTCCGAGTAAAAATGAGCGAATTACGCGCTGTCGGCCTGTTAAAGAAATACGGTTCGCGCACCGTGGTGCATGATGCATCGCTATCGCTGCAAAGTGGCGAGGTGGTCGGTCTGCTCGGCCCGAACGGCGCGGGCAAGACTACCTCGTTTTATATGATCGTCGGCCTGATCGCCGCCGATGGCGGGGAAATTTTTATCGACGACAAGAATATTACCCATTTGCCGATACACCGCCGCGCGCGCCTGGGATTGGGTTATTTGCCGCAAGAAACGTCGATCTTCCGGCGCCTGACAGTCGCGCAGAACATCCAGGCGGTGCTGGAACTGCAAGAATTGGACAAAGACGACATGCAGAACCGCATGGAAGAATTGCTGGAAGACCTGCACATCACGCATATCCGCGACAACCCATCCATCAGCCTGTCCGGCGGGGAACGGCGGCGTGTGGAAATTGCAAGGGCGCTGGCGACCAACCCGCATTTCATCCTGCTCGACGAACCGTTCGCCGGTGTCGACCCCATCGCAGTGCTGGACATCCAGAAGATCATCCGTTTTCTCAAAGAGCGCAACATCGGCGTACTGATTACCGACCACAATGTGCGTGAAACACTGGGGATTTGCGACCGCGCCTATATTATCAACGCAGGCTCGGTGATGGCTGAAGGCAAGCCGGACGAAATCATTTATAATGAAGGCGTGAGGAAAGTTTATCTGGGCGAACATTTCAGGCTTTGATGGCAAGTTGATAAAATAATCCCCGGAACGAACACTTAGTAATGAAACCCGCGCTACAAATCAAAATGTCCCAGCAGCTGACGCTCACCCCGCAGTTGCAACAGGCTATTCGTTTGCTGCAACTCTCCACGCAGGACATTCATCAGGAAGTCGCCCGGATGCTGGATGAAAATCCCATGCTTGAATTGTCCGAGGAAGCGACGCCGGACATTTTTCCCGCAGAGGCTTTTTTTTCGGCACCTCAAGGTAGCGCAGACACCGGGGAGGCGAAGCACAACAACTCAGACGACTGCGGGCCGGACGATTTTGGCAGCGAGCCGACGTACTGGAATACCGGCAGCGCGGCGCACAGCCCGGACGACGAAGACGAAACCTATCCGGAGCAAGCCGCAGAGCAAGCCAGTTTGCGCGAATACTTGCACAGCCAATTGTCCACCAGTTCCCTGGATGGCAAAGACCGCAAGGTAGTCGGTTTGCTGGTCGAGGCGCTGGATGAAAACGGATATCTGGCGCAAGACTTGGACGAGCTGGCGGAATTGCTACCCGCCGAACTCGACATCACGCTGGATGACCTTGAGACCGCGCTGGTGCAACTGCAACATCTGGATCAGCCCGGCATCGGCGCGCGCAATCTGGGCGAATGCCTGGCGTTGCAACTCAAGGCTTTCCCGGAAGATACGCCGCAGCGCGATCTGGCGATTCGCCTTGTCGGCGAATATCTAGATATGCTTGCCGCGCACGATTTCGCCAGGATCAAAAAACTGCTGCGTTGCTCGGACGATGAATTGCGCGCCGCACAGCATTTGATCGTGGGCCTGAACCCGAAGCCTGGGGCCGAATTCGACCAAAGCTTAGCCGACTACATAGTGCCCGATGTGATTGTGGATAAATACAAAAACAAATGGCGTGCGCGGCTCAACGCGGAAGCAATGCCCAAGCTGCGCGTGAACCAGATATACGCCAACATTCTGCAACAGCGCGACCACAAGAGTTCAACGCAACTCGCCAGCCAATTACAGGAAGCGAAATGGCTGATAAAAAACCTGCAGCAGCGCTTTGAAACTATCTTGCGCGTCGCACAAGCCATCGTGGAACGGCAAGGCAACTTTTTTGAGCACGGCGAGATCGGCATGCGTCCGCTGGTGTTGCGCGAAATCGCCGATGAACTGGAGTTGCACGAATCCACGGTATCGCGGGGCACAACACAGAAATTCATGCTGACCCCGCGCGGCATATACGAATTCAAGCATTTCTTTGGCAGCGGCCTGTCCACGGGAAACGGCGGCACCTGCTCTTCCACCGCAATACGCGAGTTGATCAAGCAACTGGTCAGCGCGGAAGACCGGCGCAAACCGCTCACCGACAACCGCATGTCTGAAATTCTGGCACAGCAGGGCATAGTCATCGCCCGGCGTACCATAGCAAAGTACCGGGAAGCGTTGCATATTCTCCCGGTAAATCTCCGTAAATCACTCTAAAACAAGGAGCACACCATGAACCTCCATCTAACCGGACGCCATCTGGAAATCACCCCCGCCATTCGCGACTATACGACCGGCAAAATCGGCAAGATCAAACGCCATTTCGACAATGTGATTGACGTGAACATCATTCTTTCCGTCGAAAAACTGAAGCAGAAAGCCGAAGCCACCGTCCACATCAGCGGCAAAAATGTGTTTGTGGAATGCGATGACGAAAACCTGTATGCCGCAATAGATACACTGGTGGATAAACTGGATCGCCAGGTGATGAAACATAAGGAAAAATTATCTGCGCGCCGCCACGATGATTCCGGCAAGCATGTGGCAGCAGAGGAATAAACTGCTGCGGGCGGCAGCGATGCCGCCCATTTTTTGCCCGGGGACATTACGGCAATGAACTTGATCAGTAAAATCCTGCTGCCAGACAACATCCTGCTGGACACAGAATCCACCAGCAAAAAGCGCGTATTCGAGCGCGTCGGCCTGCTGTTTGAAAACAACCAGCAGATCGCGCGCAACCAGGTATTCGACAGTCTGTTTACCCGCGAAAAACTCGGCTCAACCGGCTTGGGGCAAGGCGTGGCTATTCCGCATGGGCGCATCGCCAAACTGCGCGATGCAACCGCCGCGTTTGTAAAAACCTCGCACCCGATCCCTTTTGACGCGCCGGATGGCCAGCCGGTGAACTTGGTTTTCATCTTGCTGGTGCCGGAGCGCGCCACCGATCTGCACCTTCAAATACTGGGGGAGCTGGCGCAAATGTTCAGCGACCAGCAGTTTCGTAATCGCCTGTTTGCCTGCGAAGACGGTGCATGCCTCTATCAATTATTTTATGACTGGGACAGCAAGGCATGATGACCATTCCCAACAACCGCTTTCCCGGTAAACCGCCGTGCCGCGCAGCCATCCGGTGCTAAAGCAGCACACAGCCGTTGCAATGCCCTGCCCACCATCATTCCAGGGGCTTCCATGAGCCAGGTTAACGTCCGGCAACTGTTCGAGGACAAGCAACAGCGATTGCAGCTCAGCCGTGTTGCCGGAACGGATGGCGTTGACCGGATCATCGACAGCGATGAGGTTGGCGCCTCCAATAAAGGATTGATTGGGCACCTTAATCTGATTCACCCGAATTGGATACAAGTACTCAGTGAAACCGAGTTAAGTTATCTGCGCAATCTGGATGCAGAAGAGCGCGGCAAGGCGTTTCGCCAAATTGAACAAAGCGGTACGACCTGCTTGATCGTGGCAGGAACCGAAGAAATTCCTGCGGAACTGATCGCCTTCGCCGAACAATCGCGCATTCCGCTGTTTCACTCGCCCAAACTCAGCATGCACCTGATGTGGCTGATCCGCCACTACCTCGACAAGGAACTGGCCGAATCCGCCACGCGGCACGGCGTGTTTCTCGATGTGCTGGGGGTCGGCGTATTGATCACCGGGGAAAGCGCGGTCGGCAAGAGCGAATTGGGGCTGGAGCTCATCACGCGCGGCAACGGGCTGGTCGCGGACGACATCGTCGAATTGTACCGCATCGCGCCGGATACGCTGGAAGGCAGCTGCCCGAAACTGCTGCGCGATTTCCTCGAAGTGCGCGGCCTGGGAGTATTGAATATCCGTACCATGTTTGGCGAAACGGCGGTGCGGCGCAAAAAAAGCCTGAAACTCATCGTGCATCTGCATCGCCCGCAGGGCGGAGATCTCTCGCAAATGGAGCGCCTGCCGCTCAGTGCCACGCATCAGGAAATTCTCGGCGTGAACATCAGCACCGTAGATATCCCAGTGGTCGCCGGGCGCAATCTGGCGGTATTGGTAGAAGCAGCCGCACGAAATTTCGTCATGCAACAGCGCGGCATCAACAGTATGGAAGAGTTCGTCGAGCGGCATGATCGGTTGCTGCTCGGCAACTGACGGGGACGCATCATGCAGCTGTTTCTGATCAGCGGCCTTTCCGGCTCCGGCAAAAGCGTTGCGCTCAACATGCTGGAAGACAGCGGTTATTACTGTGTGGACAATCTGCCTGCGGATTTGCTGGACACCCTGGTGCAGCACTTGCGACATGCAGGCTACAGCAACATCGCGGTCAGCATCGACGTGCGCAGCGCCAACAGCGTGCAACGCTTGCCGTCTCTGTTGCAGCAAATCAAACGGCAGGAAGTGGATGTGCATGTGCTATTTCTGGACGCTCAGACTGAAACGCTGGTGAAGCGCTTCTCCGAAACACGCCGCCTGCATCCGCTTAACGAGGCCGCTTTTCTGGAAAACGGCAAGCAGGAACGCACCCTGCTGGAATGCGTCCGGCTTGAGCGTGAGCTACTCGCCGCAATCAGCGATATCGGCCACCATATCGACACCACGGAACTTAACGCCAACGCATTGCGCACCTGGATAAAACAATTCACCAAGGTGGATCGCGCACGCCTGACGCTGCTATTCCAGTCATTCGGATTCAAGCGCGGCATCCCTCTGGATGCTGATCTGGTTTTCGATGTGCGCTGTCTGCCAAACCCGCACTACAGCCCGGAGTTGCGCCCGCTCACCGGACGCGATACCGCAGTGAGCGAGTTCCTGGAAAAATCCTCAGATGCACAGGATATGTTCGGTGACATACGCGATTTTCTGGAGCGCTGGCTACCGTGTTTGGTAGCGGATAACCGCAGTTATCTCACCGTAGCCATCGGCTGCACCGGCGGACAGCACCGCTCGGTATATCTCGCCGAAAAACTCGCAAGACATTTCGGGCCACAGCAACAAGTGCTGGTGCGCCACCGCGAGCTTGCATGAGACCATCCCACGGGCACTTCGCCGCGCCTCAATGCCGACGGCGCAAATAATCGAATTTGCTTGGCCTGTAGTCATATTATCCATTTCTAATTTACAAGTGATTTATTATCCATGTCCATGCGACGATGGATCGAACGCTAGCGAGGTCGTTTTCCATTTCGCGCAATGCGGATTCGAGGTGCCCCTCAAGCGCATCAATGCTATCGAAGACCAGGTTGTGGCTCTAGAATCCTACCAATTGCGCTGGTGTACTATCAAACCGACATACTGATTTGCGCTTCGGTCGCCTTCCCGCCACCAATACTCCAAAAGCCAAATCCTCTCGGCTTTTTCATCTCCCGTTACATCCCAGTGCTGGCTGGAATTGGCAAGCACCCCTGCCAACCTGCCACATGCCAACGCGCGCCGGACTACTTCTGGCGCACCTTTTTTTGCTGGTAGTAGTGGCACTGCTGTCCAGATGCCTCTATGACATCCATGATCGGCTGTCGCTGACTTTTGAAATCAAGCGCGCGGCAGCCATATCTGAAATTGGCATCATGGGTAATGTAGTAGTGGGTGCAGCCGTTGCATCCTGGGATTTTTTTGCCGGGTTCTATTTCCATGAAGCTGTTGGCTCAAATTAAAAATTGACCGCTTTTAGGCCGTCATTATTATAATCAGCAGATTTCTGGGTGCGCTGCCATGTGGTTTAAAAATATTTTCATCTATCGCCTACCCGCCAACTGCACTATTACTGCCGCTACGCTACAGGAGAAACTGGCTCTCAAGCCGCTACAACCTTGCTGCGGTCTGGATAAACAAAGCCGGGGGTGGGTTTCATGCCGTGGCGATGAACGCCTTGTCCATGTGGCGAACCAACAAATTCTGTTTGCACTGGGTGTAGAGCAGAAACTATTACCGGCCAGCATCATCAACCGGTTCGCCAAAGAGCGTGTCGCCGACATTGAAGCGCAACAGGGCTACAAGGTTGGCCGCAAAGAGCTGAAGAGCATCAAGGAAGCCGTCACCGAAGAACTGCTCCCCAGAGCCTTCGCCATGCAGCGCGCCACTTTTGCATGGCTGGACCCAATCAACGGGCGCCTGATTATAGATGCTGCATCTTCGGCCAAAGCGGATGAGTTATTGGAGCAACTGAGCAAAACGCTGGACGACTTGCCGGTCAAACTGCTGCACACCGAGCTATCACCTGTGGCCGCCATGACTGACTGGCTTGCGGGAAATGCACCGCGCGGTTTTACCATAGACCGCGAGCTGGAACTCCGCTCTACGGGGGAGAACAAGGCAACGGTTCGTTATGCCAATCACGCTTTGGAGGGCGAGGAAATTCTTGCCCATATTGCAGCAGGCAAACGTGCCACCCGGCTGGGATTGACATGGAATGACCGGATTTCCTTCGTCCTGACCGAACAACTGCAAATCAAACGGCTCGAATTTCTGGACATCGTCAAGGAAGAATCAACCACGCAGGCCGATAACGCCGACGAAATGTTCGATCTCGACTTCACCCTGATGACTGGCGAACTCGCCAAGATGCTGACCGACCTGACCGAAGCGCTAGGCGGTGAGGTTTTGACGAAGCGGTGATCAGCTCCACCTGACAACTGTTTAACTGTCTTGCCAATCACCCGAATTCTTATGCTGCCAACTATCGAACAACGCCTCGCCACCGAAATTTCTGCCAAGCCCGCCCAGGTCGCCGCCGCTGTCGCGTTGCTCGACGAGGGGGCGACTGTGCCGTTCATCGCCCGCTACCGCAAGGAAGTAACCGGCGAACTGGACGATATACAACTGCGGCTGCTGGAAGAGCGCCTGCGCTATTTGCGCGAGCTGGAGGAACGGCGCACCGCGATCATCGCCTCGATCAATGATCAAGGCAAGATGACGCCGGAGCTGCTGGACACGATCAGCCATGCCGAAGACAAGACCCGTCTGGAAGACCTGTATCTGCCGTACAAACCAAAACGTCGCACCAAGGCGCAGATCGCGCTGGAGGCCGGGCTGTTGCCGCTGGCCGATGCGTTGCTGGCCGACCCGATGCTCAACCCCGAACAAGAGGCCGACAAATACCTGAAGCCCGCCTTCAGCTCCGAGCAGGGCGACAACCCCGGCGTACCGGATGCCAAAGCGGCGCTGGAGGGCGCGCGCTACATCCTGATGGAGCGCTTCGCCGAAGATGCCGGGTTGCTGCAAGACCTGCGCGAATACCTGCAAACGCACGGCGTGGTCGAAGCCAAAATCATCGAAGGCAAGGAAGAAGCTGCCGCGAAATATGCCGATTATTTCGACTACCAGGAACCGCTCGGCGCGATCCCGTCGCACCGCGCGCTGGCGCTGTTCCGTGGCCGTCGCGAGGAGCTGCTAAACATCACGCTGAGGCTCGACAGCGAAGCGGAAAAACCCAAATGGGATGCGCCACACAACCCCTGTGAGGCATGCATTGCCAAGCGTTTCGGCATCGCCAACCAGAACCGCCCCGCCGACAAGTGGCTCGCGGACACGGTGCGCTGGACCTGGCGGGTGAAAAGCTTCCTGCATCTAGAGAATGAGCTGATGGGCGCGTTACGCGAACGCGCCGAAACCGAGGCGATCAGGGTATTCGCGCGCAATCTGAAAGACCTGCTGCTCGCCGCGCCTGCCGGGCCGCGCGCGACGATGGGTCTGGACCCCGGCCTGCGTACCGGGGTGAAAGTCGCCGTGGTGGATGTCACCGGCAAGGTGCTGGATACCGCCGTGATCTATCCGCACCAGCCCAGGAACGATTGGGGCGGCTCACTGCACGCACTGGCAAAACTGGCCGAGAAGCACCAGGTGACGCTAATCTCCATCGGCAACGGCACCGCCTCGCGCGAAACCGACAAACTGGCGCAAGACCTGATCAAGCTGCGCCCCGAACTCGGGCTTACCAAAATCGTGGTGTCGGAAGCGGGTGCATCGGTGTATTCCGCCTCCGAATTTGCCTCGTGCGAACTGCCCGACATGGACGTGTCGCTGCGCGGCGCGGTATCCATCGCGCGCCGCTTGCAAGACCCGCTGGCGGAGCTGGTGAAAATCGACCCGAAATCCATCGGGGTCGGGCAGTACCAGCACGACGTGGGGCAATTTCAATTGGCGCGTTCGCTGGATGCCGTGGTTGAAGATTGCGTGAACGCGGTCGGCGTAGACGTCAACACCGCTTCTGCGCCGCTGCTGGCGAGGGTTTCCGGCCTATCCAGCAGCGTGGCGCAAAGCATCGTGTCCTACCGCGACACGCACGGCATGTTCGCTTCGCGTGCGGCATTGAAGAAAGTGCCGCGTCTGGGCGACAAAACTTTTGAGCAGGCAGCCGGATTTTTGCGCGTTATGGGTGGCGACAATCCGCTCGATGCTTCGGCGGTGCATCCCGAATCCTACCCACTGGTGAAAAAAATCCTCGCCGACATCAAGAAAAACATCAGGGAAGTGATCGGCGATTCAA
Source organism: Gallionellales bacterium GWA2_55_18 (assembly GCA_001801055.1). Taxonomy (GTDB): domain Bacteria; phylum Pseudomonadota; class Gammaproteobacteria; order Burkholderiales; family Gallionellaceae; genus Gallionella. Next base: position 16,649 of record MGWP01000042.1, read on the forward strand.
AATTGTTAAAGTCGCTTAATCCCGGCCAGTATGCCGACGAAAAGTTCGGCGTGCCCACCATCAGCGACATCCTGCTCGAATTGGAAAAACCGGGGCGCGACCCGCGCCCGGAGTTCACCAGCGCAACTTTCAGGGAAGGCATCGAAGAACTGAAAGACCTCAAACCGGACATGATTCTCGAAGGCGTGGTCACCAACGTCGCGGCGTTCGGCGCATTCGTGGACATCGGCGTGCATCAGGACGGGCTGGTACATATCTCGGCATTGTCCAACAGCTTCGTCAAAGACCCCCACACCGTAGTCAAAGCGGGGCAAGTGGTAAAGGTCAAAGTGCTGGAAGTGGACGAGAAGCGCAAACGCATCGCGCTGACCATGCGGTTGACCGACAGCGCCGCCCAAGCCAGCGCCACGGGCAGCAGGGGCGATACGCCGCGTGATCGCGGAACCGATGCCAAGCGACTGGCGCAGCATAAACGGCAGGAAGTGCATCCTCCAGCGCAAGGCGGCGCGATGGCGGCGGCATTTGCCAAACTCAAAGGATGAGTTTGACTTGGCGGATTGAGAAAAATAACAGTGCTTTCACCGGAACAGCAGGTTGCGCCCCGCACTTTCCGGATGACGACTATCACAGCACTGTGGGTAATTGGGTATCGGGGTCGGCAGTTGGCGAATGATGATTCGCCGGTAGCGTAAAAATCTCAACATGCAGGAACTGACTGCAGGTGAAGTGATGGACACAAGCCCCTTCTATTACTATCATGCCCATATAGCGGTTTGGAAGCCGGTCGATTCCTCGCCGCCAACCCCAGAGGTATTCGGTTAGAATACGCAACCAGCATTCGAAATTGATTTAAGGGTCATGTCATGTATCTGATCGCCCCGAGCATTCTCTCTGCCAACTTTGCCAAACTGGGCGAGGAGGTCGATAACGTTCTTGCTTCCGGTGCGGACATCGTGCACTTCGACGTGATGGACAACCACTATGTGCCGAACCTGACCATCGGCCCGCTGGTGTGCGAAGCGCTACGCAAGCATGGTGTGACCGCCCCGATAGACGTGCATCTGATGGTCAAGCCGGTGGATCGCATTATTCCCGATTTTGCCAAGGCAGGCGCGACTTACATCACCTTTCATCCGGAGGCATCCGAGCATATCGATCGCACCATCGGCCTGATCAAGGAAAATGGCTGCAAGGCAGGGCTGGTGTTCAATCCCGCCACGCCGCTGGATGTGCTGGAATACACGCTGCCAAAACTGGACATGGTGCTGCTGATGTCGGTGAACCCGGGTTTCGGCGGGCAAAAATTTATCCCTTACGTGCTGGACAAGGCGCGTCGGGTGCGCAAGATGATCGATGCGGGTGGCTACGACTGCCGCTTGGAAATTGACGGTGGCGTGAGCCCCGCCAACATTCGCGAAGCGGCTGCAGCAGGCGCTGATACCTTCGTGGCCGGTTCTGCCGTGTTCAGCGCAGGTAAAGATAGCGACCCGCACCGTTACAACAGCGTAATTGCCGCACTGCGCGCCGAACTTGCCAAGGTGTAAACCATGCGTATCCGCCAACCTGCCAGCCCGACAATGCTTCTAATAGCTATTCTCATGCTGACTGGTTGTGATCTGATAAACGGTGACCAGAAAAACCTTGATGCCGAAGCGATAGGTTATGCCTGCCGTGTTTCACAAAAAGTACCGGAAAATTGCATGAAAGAGAATGAGGCGCAAAGCCCGACCTCGATTTTGAAAGGCTGGAAAGCGGCAGACAGGGATATCGAGGAGCAGGTGATCGACCCCACCATGGGTATAAAATCCGCCACTACCGCGCACAGCGCCGTTGAAGGCGAAGGCATACCAGCGACCAGGAAAGGGGCTGAAAAGGCCGTTGTAGAAAAGGATGAAAAAGTAACTACTCCAACCAAACCTGATAAGGGTACAGCCGAAAAGAAGGCTGCACACTAACGACACAACCATGCAACAAGCCGCGACCATCAGAAGATTTTCCACACCAGTAAGCGTACAGGCCGTTGTAACCGACCTTGACGGCACGCTGTTGCATTCCGCACCGCAACTGGCGGAAGCGGCCAACCGCATGCTGCGCGAAATAGATTACGCGCCCGTGCCGCAGGAGTTGCTGGCAAGCTATATCGGCAACGGCATCGGCTGGCTGGTGAAACGCGCGCTGACCGGCGAGATGCACGCCACACCGGATGCGGCGCTGTTTGAACATGCCCTGCCGATCTTCGAGAAGCATTATGCCGATCTGCTGCTGGGCAGCAAGCCGTATGGCGGCGTGATAGAAGGCCTGGAAGCCATGCGCGCGGCGGGCTTTCGCCTGGGCTGCATCACCAACAAGGCGGCGCGTTTCACCGGGCCGTTGCTGGAAGGCGCGGGTTTGGCGAAGTATTTCGAGATCGTCATATCCGGCGATACGCTGCCGAAAAAGAAGCCTCATCCTCTCCCGCTGCGACATGCGGCAAAATTTTTCGGAATTCCGGCTGATAAATTGTTGCTGATCGGCGACTCGCTGAACGACACCCTCGCGGCGCGCGCCGCCGGTTGCCCGGTGTTCTGCGTGCCTTACGGATACAATCACGGCGAACCGGCGGAAGCCCTGGATACGGATGCGGTGATCGCCGATCTGTCCGCCGCCCTGCCGCTCATAAAACGCATTTGACCATGAAACTGATAAACCTCCGCTGTTTAAAAATCGCTGTTTGGCGATGGTGTTTGTAGGTCGGGCAAGGTTAACAATTGCCTTTCTCGTTTGTCCTTTCTCCCGCTTGCGTGAGAGAGTTAGAGAGAGGGATGCACTTGCCCGGCATTATTTATTTGCGGCGGGTGGAACCCGCCCTACAAAATCACGGAGGTTTTTATGTTGCACCCCATCACCGAACAAGAATTCAAGGCGCTTGCACAGCAAGGCTATAACCGCATCCCGCTGGTATGCGAAACCTTTGCCGACCTAGACACGCCGCTGTCGCTGTACCTCAAGCTCGCCAACAAACCGTATTCCTACCTGCTGGAATCGGTGCAGGGCGGCGAGCGCTTCGGGCGCTATTCTTTCATCGGCCTGCCCGCCGACACGCGCATCACGGTGCGCGGCAGGCAAATCATGCTGACTCATCGTGATTCCGAAACCGCGCACGAAGTAGAAAATCCACTGGACTTCATCCGCGAATACCAGACACGTTTCAAGGTTGCGGCGCTGCCCGGTCTGCCGCGCTTCTGCGGCGGGCTGGCGGGCTATTTCGGCTATGACACGATCCGTTACATCGAGCCGCGTTTAAGCAAGGTTCAAAAACCCGACACCATCGGCACGCCCGACATCCTGCTGATGCTCACCGAGCAACTCGCGGTAGTAGACAACCTCTCCGGCAAACTCACTTTCATCGTGTATGCCAATCCGGCGCAGGACGATGCTTACGAGCTGGCGCGCGAACGGCTGCGCGAACTCATCGGCAAGTTGCGCCTACCGGTAGATATCCCGCATGCGCCGCCGATGCATGGCGGCGAAGCACATTCCGAGTTTGGCGAAATGGATTTCAAGAATGCCGTGACCAAAGCCAAGCAATACATTTTCGACGGCGACATCATGCAGGTAGTGTTGTCACAACGCATGGCGCAACCCTTCCCGGCATCGCCACTGTCGTTGTATCGCGCGTTGCGCAGCATCAACCCTTCGCCGTACATGTTCTATTACGACATGGATGACCACCATGTGGTCGGTGCGTCGCCGGAAATCCTGGTGCGGTTGGAGCATGACACCGTCACGGTGCGCCCAATCGCCGGAACACGACCGCGCGGCAAGACGCAGCAGCAGGATGCCGAGCTCGCAGAAGAACTGCTGGCCGACCCGAAGGAACTGGCCGAGCACCTGATGCTGATCGATCTAGGGCGCAACGACATCGGGCGCGTCGCGCAGAACGGCACGGTGAAGCTTACCGAAAAAATGATTATCGAACGCTACTCGCATGTGATGCACATTGTCTCCAACGTCGAGGCCACGCTTAAACCCGGCTTCAACGCGATGGACGTGCTCAAGGCCACCTTCCCCGCCGGCACGGTCAGCGGCGCGGCCAAGGTGCGCGCGATGGAGATTATCGACGAACTGGAGCCGAGCAAGCGCGGCATCTACGCGGGTGCGGTCGGCTACCTCGGCTTCAACGGCGACATGGATCTGGCCATCGCGCTGCGCACCGCCGTGGTGAAGGACAGCACGCTGTACGTGCAGGCGGGTGCGGGCATCGTCGCCGATTCGGTGCCGGACAACGAATGGACCGAGACGCAGAACAAGGCGCGCGCCGTGCTGCGCGCGGCGGAGATGGTGCTTGACGGATTGGACGCAC
>MGWP01000043.1 GCA_001801055.1 Gallionellales bacterium GWA2_55_18
GATTTACGACCATGTCGAGGCGATGGAATATGCCTCGGCGCACTGGCTGTCGGCGGGATTTACGACCATGTCGAGGCGATGGAATATGCCTCGGCGCACTGGCTGTCGGCGGGGATGGTGGTGTTCGCCTTTGTGGTGTTGCTGGCCTTGTACACGCTCAATCCGACCGGGCGGCGCAAATGATTGAGGCACGTTTCGATCTGACCTATCCCGGCTTCGAGCTGCATGCGGATTTTCAGGTGTTCGCGCATGGCATCATCGCGCTGTTCGGCCCGTCCGGCTCGGGGAAAACGACCTTGTTGCGCTGCATCGCGGGGCTGGAACCGGCGGCCAGAGGAGCGTTGCAGGTAAAGGGCGAGGTGTGGCAGAGCGGCGATAAATCCATGCCGGTCCATCGGCGCCCGCTGGGTTATGTGTTTCAGGAGGCCAGCCTGTTCCCGCATCTGTCGGTGAAGGAAAACCTGGAATATGGCCTGAAGCGCATCCCGCCCGCGCAGCGCAAAGTGCAACTGGAACAGGTGGTGGAGTGGCTCGGTTTGGGCAAGCTGATCGGGCGCGATAGCCCGGTCGGCTTATCCGGCGGCGAACGGCAGCGCGTCGCCATCGCCCGCGCGCTGCTCACCAGCCCGCGCCTGCTGCTGATGGACGAGCCGCTTTCGGCGCTGGATACCGCGAGCAAGCGGGAAATCCTGCCGTATCTGGAGCGGTTGCACAGCGAGCTGGACATTCCGGTGATCTATGTCAGTCATTCGCTGGACGAAGTGGCGCGGCTGGCTGATCAACTGGTGCTGATGGAGCAGGGGGAGATCATCGCCAGCGGCCCGCTTAATGAAATGCTGGTACATCTGGATTTGCCTACGGCGCATCTGGATGATGCGGGGGCGATGATCGAAGCCAGCGTGGGCATCCATGATGAGGAATATCACCTCACCCGGCTGGATTTTTACGGCGGAAGCCTGTGGGTAAGCAAGGTGGAGCGCGCCATCGGCAGCACGGTGCGCGCCCGCGTGCTGGCGCGCGACGTGAGTATCGCGACTGTCGCGCCGCAAGGTTCCAGCATCAGCAACATTCTGGAGGCGCGCATCGACGACATCCGGGATGAAGGGCCGGATCGCGTGAGTTTGCGCATGTCAGTCGGCAGCAGACAGATACTGCTGTCGCGCATCACCCGCCGTTCATGCGACCAGCTCGGCCTGGCGCCGGGTATGGAAGTGTTCGCGCAGGTGAAGAGCGTGGCGTTGATCGCGTAGCAGGCAGGGGTTCAGGTCGTGCATATGGCGCGGCAAGATATTTTCCGCGCCTTGCATTTTGGCGCACTCTGGACTTCCAGATGTATCCTGAAGTTTCGGAGCAGGGACTCAGGATTTTGCGTAACGCAATGCCAAATCTTTTAACGCGGCTGGCCTGCCAAAATGCCAGCCTTGCCCGAAGTCGCACTTCATATCCAGAAGTTTATCGCCCACATCTTTGGTTTCAATACCTTCGGCAACCACATTCATTCCAAGCGAATGCGCAAGGTCAATGGAGGACTGCACAATTTGCATACTTTGCGTTGAGCCAAGCATGGGGGCAATGAACGCGCGGTCAAGTTTCAACGTGCCGATTGGATAGCGTTGCAAGTGTTCCAGCCCGGAGTGGCCGGTACCATAATCGTCCAGAGCGACGCTGCTGCCCAATTCGATCAGCTTGTTCAGAATGCGCAGCGCAATTTCAGGGTGTTCTACCATGACTGTTTCCGTGAGTTCCAGCTTCAACTCTGTCGTCGGCATATTGTGGCGCGCGATGATCGCATGGATATCATCTACCACTGATTCGCAGGTTAATTGGCTCGGCGACAGGTTGACGCTGACAAAAGGATGTTCATAGCAGGTATATTGCCTTAATACTGGCCAGTCACGGCAAGCGCGCTCGAGTGTCCACAATCCTAGGTCGCGTATCAGGCCGGTTTGTTCGGCAAGCCAGAGAAAATCCATCGGCGGAATCACGCCTTCCGTGGGGTGGTGCCAGCGGATCAGCGCCTCGAATCCGGCAATATGCCCATCGGTCATATTGCAGATCGGCTGATAATAAAGTTGAAACTCTTCGTGTGTTAACGCGCGCGTGATGCCGTGGGCAAGCGACAGTTTTTGCGTTGCCTCGCCTTTCAGCGCGCTACGGCGGTCGGATTGCTCCTGTTCGGCAACCGTGCTTATCGCTGGCTTGGACGTATTACCCTGCTTGCTTCGGAAGCGCTCCAGAACAACCAACAGCAGGTGGCGCAAAATCGGGTCGCTTTTCTCCAGCAGATTCTCTACCAGCTTTCTCCTGACGGGAACGAGCACAGTTTTCTCGGCAGCCCTGACTGTTGCGGTGCGCGGTTGTTGGTCAATCAGCGCGATCTCGCCGAACATCTCATCCTTGCCCATCGAGCTGACCAGTTGCTCTACACCCTGGATTACAACAAAAACTTCGACAAGGCCTTTCTCGATAAGATAGGCACAATCACCAGTATCGCCGATCTTGAATATTTGCTCACCGGCGGCAAAAACTTCGCGATCCAACTCGTCGAACATGCAGGCTCCTCTACTCGGGGTCGGTTCCGGGTATGCCAAGTGGCAGGCGGATTTCCCTTCGCTTGCAACTATCCCAGAGATAAAGGGAAAAAACAATATGCCGGAGTATCTAATTTGACCGTTTTAATTTGCTTCTGGAGCGATGGTGAAACAGCCATTTGCTTGAAATAGTCGTTGTGGCTGTTCCAGGTATCCGGGTTTGAAGGGTTTTATGGGATTAAATTTAGCGGCAATGCGGATTACGTCGGGAAAGAATCTATTTCAGCGATCCCCAGATTCAAGCGTATCCGCCGCAGATTTTTTTCGTTCTACCAGCAGCGAATACAGCCTGCGGCTATCCGCCCGTAACACAGCGAAGGTCAGGTCGCCGATTTGCACATGATCGCCGCGCTTGGGGAGTTGTCCGGCAGCTTTGAGTACCAGTCCACCCACAGTGTCATATTCTTCGTCGCCGAATTCCGTGCCGAGCGCCTCGTTGAAGTCGTCGATCTCTGTGTCGGCTTTGACGCGATAGTGTCCCGCTCCATCTGGAATGATGTTGTCCTCATCCTCGTCGAAATCGTACTCGTCCTCAATGTCTCCGACGATCTGTTCCAGCACATCCTCGATCGTCACCATGCCGGATACGCCGCCGTATTCGTCCGCTACCAGCGCGATATGGTTGCGATTGCTGCGGAAATCGCGTAGCAGCACGTTAAGCCGCTTGGCTTCCGGCACGAACACCGCCGGGCGCAGCATGTCGCGCACGTTGAACTCCTCCCCGGCGTAATAGCGCAGCAGGTCTTTCGCCAGCAGGATACCGATGATGTTGTCCTTGTCGCCGTCAATCACGGGGAAGCGCGAGTGGGCGGTCTCGATGACGAAGGGGATGAATTTTTCCGGAGGTTCGCTGATGTCGATGACATCCATTTGCGCGCGCGGGATCATGATTTCGCGCACCTGGCGTTCCGAGACTTGCAGCACACCTTCCATCATGGACAGTGCGTCGGCATCCAGCAGGTTGCGCTCGTAGGCAGAATGCAACAGTTGTATCAATTGCTCGCGGTCTTCCGGTTCGCGTAGCAGGAATGCGGAGAGGCGTTCCAGAAAACCGGGTTTGCTACTTTCAGGGTCGTTCATTTGCAATGCGTGCTGTCTGATAAGGATCAGGAAAGCGTAATTTTAACATCAGCCCGGTTTCCAATGCTTCCATCTTTGCGGCATCGATATCGTTTTCATGTTCATAACCCTGCAAATGCAGGGTTGCGTGGATCGTCAGGTGGGCGTAATGGGCAAGCATATCCTTGTGTTGCGCGGCGGCTTCGCGCTCCAGCACAGGCGCGCAGATGACTACATCACCGCAAAGAGATTCGGCATCGTCATAGACAAAAGTCAGCACGTTGGTGGCGTAATCCTTACCGCGATATTTCTTGTTCAGCTCGCGCCCCTCGGCCTCATCCACGATACGCAACGTCATGACCGCATCGTGCCGCAACGCGATCTTTACCCAGTGGCGCAGTTGTGCGCGGGTCGGCAGGTTTTGCGCGGCGCTGGCATATTGCACGGCCAAGGAAAGTTTGTGGGCAGGCCGTTTACCCATTGACTGATTTTTCATATCTGGCTAGATACTAATTCGCCGCGTAAGGTATGCCGCACCACTTGGGTGATTTTTACCTCGGCAAAGTGACCAATCATGGCTTGCGATTTGGCAATATCCGGTGCGCCGGAAAAATTTACCACGCGGTTGTTGTCGGTGCGTCCGGCCAGTTCCTGTGCGTCCTTCTTCGACACACCTTCCACCAGAACACGCTGCACCGTGCCGAGCATCGATCTCGCCACACACTCTTCCTGTTCCATGATGCGATCCTGCAAACATTTCAGGCGTGCGGCTTTTACTTCATGCGGCGTATTGTCGTGCATTTCGGCGGCAGGCGTACCGGGGCGCGGGCTATACAGATAACTGAAGCTGTTGTCGAAGCCGATATCGTCGATCAGCTTCATGGTGGCCTCGAAATCCTGCTCGGTCTCGCCAGGAAAGCCGACGATAAAATCCGAAGTAATGCAGATGTCTGGCCGTGCCGCGCGCAATTTGCGAATGATGGACTTGTATTCGAGTGCGGTGTGGCCGCGTTTCATCGCCGCGAGGATGCGATCCGAACCGGATTGCACCGGCAGATGCAAATGGCTGACCAGCTTGGGCTCCTCCGCGTACACATCGATCAAGCGTTGTGTCATTTCCTTGGGGTGCGAAGTGGTATAGCGCAGGCGCTCCACGCCTTCCAGCATGGCGATGACCTGAAGCAGAAAAGCGAGGTCTGCCGTGTCGCCATCTTCCGTCACACCGCAATAGGCATTCACATTTTGCCCGAGCAGGGTGATTTCTTTCACGCCTTGCGCGGCCAGCAGTTGCACATCGCACAGTATATCGGCAAGCGGGCGGGACACTTCTTCGCCGCGCGTGTAAGGCACCACGCAATAGGTGCAGTATTTGCTGCATCCCTCCATGATTGAAACGAAAGCCATGCCGGAAGAAGTTGTTTGCGACCCTTTGGTGTCATTCGGAAAGGGTGCGGGTAGATGGTCGAATTTCTCTATTTCCGGAAAGCTGATATCCACTTGTGTGCGACCGGTATCGCGGCATGCTTGGATAAGCTGCGGCAAACGATGCAAAGTCTGCGGGCCGAACACGATATCCACATAAGGCGCGCGTTTCGCAATCGCCTCTCCCTCCAGGCTGGCCACACAGCCGCCCACACCGATCAGCAAACCCGGTTTGGCCTGTTTGAGCGGGCGCACGCGCCCAAGGTCGGAAAATACTTTTTCTTCGGCCTTCTCGCGGATCGAGCAGGTATTAAACAGGATGACATCGGCCTCTTCCGGTTTGTCGGTCTGCTCCATGCCCGCGCAAGCGCGTAGCACATCCGCCATTTTGCCCGAGTCGTACTCGTTCATCTGGCAGCCGTAGGTTTTAATATAAAGTTTATTGGACATGCTGGAATATTATTACGGGTGCAATTTCAGGCATTTTTTATAACTAACGGTTGGGTTGATGGTGATGAGGTATAACGCAATGTATTCAGAACGGCTCAGGTTATGTGGCAGTTGGCGATGCAGCGCTTCATCCATATCATAACGGCTTCATGTGCAGTCTCTGTTTGACGGCGGAATGCAGCCATATTTTCCGTGAAAAACGGGCATAGCCACTTTGAATATTACTATTGCTATCAAAAAAGTTGTTGTCAAAAAGGGCTGTCAAAAAGGGCTTGTTACCACAATAAATTGTGTTACGATTCGGCTTGCTTGAACTTGTTGTCGTGTTCAAATTGGTTCTCTCGGGAGGAGAAAAATGGCGATTATCGCTGACGTAGTGTCAATTGGTACCGCAGTATTTGCAGTTCTGTTTTGTTTGTGGGTATTGAAACAGTTGTTCACCGGTACCAAATAAAAAAGTGACCAAAAAAACCAGCTTCGGCTGGTTTTTTTATTCAGCGTGAATTGCGTTTTTGATCCTTCAAACAGGCTGGAGGCGTATTTTAAACGCACCCGCATTCTCCCAGAAAACGCCCAAGGTGGCGGTCATCGCGGGATAAATGGTTTAATAACCAGTTGGCCAGGGATAAATTGATGCGGAAACCAAGGTACAGGGAGTTCTCGATGTCGGCCTTGAGGTCGGCCTTGATTTCGTCCCTTAGTTTGTAGAAGTATTTTTTGTAGGAATTATGTTGTGCAATGTGATCGGAAGAAAATGGATAGCAATGTTTTATCATCAATTCATCTTCAAAGTTGAAATGCTCCTGAATGCGTTTTTCCAAAATATCCATCGCGGACGATATGGTATCCCGGTTGTTTTCAACAGTAACCGCTTCGTGCAGCTTTTGGATGAGAGTCAATAATTCGCAGAGTTGGCGGTCAATTTCGTCGATACCGACTTCATGTTTCTTGCGCCAGACTATTTCATCCGCAAGTTCTTCAGTGCCGATGTAGACTCCGGTTCTGATGTAGTCGCCGCAACGTTTCAGATAGACTTTTGCGGGGTTGTCGCCGGGATTTTCTTGCACTATCTCTTCTAACATCGGCAGCGCTTTCGTGGCTGCGCGGATGTGGTAATAGGCGACTGCTTCCTCGAATTTTCTCAGGGACTTTATCTTCAGCTCTTTTATTTTCAGATCATCGTGGTCGAACACTTCGTAGACCGATTCTGCCGGGGTATTTTCGGCTACTTTTGATCTCCCGAGGTAGCGTACCGAGAATTGTTCAGAATCAGAAAGACTGTAAAGCGTGTGCTCGCTGATCAGCAAGGGGGCGCCATAGGTTTTGGTCAGGGTTTCCAGGCGCGACGCAAGGTTGACTGCATGGCTGATTACCGTGCCTTCCATCCGATTGCCGCCGCCTATCACGCCGAGCATCAGCAATCCGGTATTGACGCCGATCCCTATCCGTATCGGAGGATAGGCGGCTCTTGACCGGCCATTGTTATATTCGTCGAGACGGGCCAACATCGCCAGCGCGGCAGAAAGCGCATCGTCGGCCGATGTGGGAAACAGCGCCATGATCGCGTCGCCCATGTATTTGTCGATAATTCCCTGATGGGTGCTGATGACAGGATTCATCACCGACAGGTAGGAGTTGATCATGTTGAAAGTCTGCTGCGGAGTCATGCTTTCCGACAAGGTGGTGAAGTCGCGTATGTCGGTGAACACTATCGACATCGTCTTTTCGACCTGGTCGCCGAGTTCGACATCGAGCAGGCTTGCCTTGCCCAGGAAAGAGATCAGGTCGCGCGGGACGAATTGCAGCACGGTATGCTCGAGCAATTTTAATCTGGCCCGGGTTCCCGCATGAGCGTCGCGCTCGGCTTCCAGTTCTGCAACGGCGGTTGCAGGATTGATCTTGGGGCTATTAAAGGTGGAACTCATGATTTGCTCCATGCATAGCGCGTAATATCGTTGCCATGCCGATAATGCCGACGATTAAAATTCGATCTCGATACCCTCGCGTGCCAACCGGAAATCTGTCATCCCTTCGCGCCGCGGGTGCCGCTCCAGCGCCTTGGCAAATTCGCGTTCCAAGGCATCGTCGTCGCGTGTTGGTTCATGGTGGGTGCAGTAAAGGATTTTTGCGCCGATCGCATCGGCCATTTGCATGCATGAATCGAACGTGCCATGTCCCCAGCCTTTTTTGGCGGGATATTCATCGATGGTGTAGGAGGAGTCGGCAATCAGCACGTCTACACCATGCATCGCGTCGAAAACCATGCGTTCCTGAGCCTCGACCAACCCGCGGTATTCTTCATAGCTTTCATCGCCCGGCGAGTAGATATTGGAATAGGGCTCATGGTCTCCGGTAAAAAACAGCGACTTGCCGTTGCATTCCACCCGATAGCCAAAATTGACGACCGGATGGTTCAGCAGGGTTGCCGTTATCGTGGCCGAACCCGCCTGGACTGTTTCTCCTGGCGACAACGAAACATATTCGATGCTCGCCTTCATTTCGGCCTCGCGCACCGGAAAGTAGCTGTATTGCAGTTGCACATCCATGACTTGTTCGACCCCGCGCCCGGAAACCGGGTCAAGCGCACCGTGCAATATCATCTTGTTGCCCGGGATGAAGTTGGGGATAAAAAAGGGCAGGCCGTGGATGTGATCCCAGTGGCTGTGGGTAATGAATATATTGGCGGTGACCGGCAATTCCTTCAGGAGGGTCTGCGATAGAGGAAAAATACCGGTGCCCCCGTCAAGGATAATCAACTCATTGTTGTCTGTGCGGATTTCGATACAGGTGGTATTGCCGCCATATCGCACCGTACCGGCGCGAGGAGAGGGGATCGAACCTCGCACACCCCAGAATTTTATTTTCATGATGCATCCACTTGTGCAAACTGTTTCGCATGTTCGAGAATCTTTGACAGTTCATCGTCACCGATGGAATCGATCAATACATCTAGATTGATATTAATGCCAAAGTGTTTGCTTACGGCGGGGGGTAAGCTTTCTACACGGGCATCACCGGCGAAGCCGTACCCCATTTTTTTGCTGATCTGGTTGGCTGCATATACACAGGATCCCATTACCGTTGCACCTGCTTTCTCCGAGTGATGGTTGCGGATGCTATTGATCAACGGTTCCGGGAACTGCCATTTCTCGGCCAGCATCGAGCCGACGACGGTGTGGTCGGTCCCGATAGCCGCCTGCTCTGCCGTAAACAGCGATATATCGTCCTTCATGCTTGTTTCGAGCGCCACCTTGAATTGCTCCGGCATGAACTGGGCGAATACTATTTTGCCGAAATCGTGCAGCAGCCCCGCAACATAACAGTCCATCGGGTCGGCTCCGCCTATTTTGCTGCCCAAATGTTTGGCGATAGCGGCGGTTGACAGGGAGTGCAGCAAATATTGGCTCACATCGAAACCGGCGGCATTTTTCTTGGGCAGTATGCCGATTGCGGCAATGCTCAGCGCAATGTTCTTGACAGTATTCAAGCCGAGAAATACCACCGAGTGATTGATCGAGGTGATCTTGCTGGGCAACCTGTAATAGGCCGAATTGAGAACCCGCAGGATTTTCATCGTTATTACCGGATCGTTTTCGATGACCTGCACCAGAACCTTCGGCGAGCAGTTGAGATCACGGGTCAGCTCAAGGATTTTTTGTACGCTCTTTGGAAAAGCGGGCATACGCTCCACGGCTTCGCCAAGCTTTTTATTCAGTTCTTCGGAAAGATTGTTCATGGGTGGAAATTCCTGCGCAATGCGACGGAGAACGACAGCCCGTAGCTGCGAACAACATCCGGTCGATCAAGGTTGAATTTATATTTGGAGTGCATGTCGTTATTCAGGGATTGCAGGTTCAAATTATTCAGATTGCATGTATGGAAATGCGTAATTGTGATCGAGAATCCGCATTATGCCAGTTAGTTAGTAAAAAACCATAGCCTTTATGTCCCTCACAGGGCAATCGCATCAAATCCCTCCAAGAATCAAGCAACGCTTCACGGTATGAATCTGAAGATGCCGCGAGGATACGTTTGGTCGGGATGCCAAATTTTCGCCTTGACGTATCGGTGCGAAGCTGCTTGGAAGGCGAAAAGCCGAGGGAAGGTAAGTTGGAAGCTGTCAAAAAAGCGTGGCTCGCATATAGTGGAGGAGCTTTTTTGACGGCTTTCAACGCAACATCATCGATTTGGAGAGTGAGTTTTGCAGCGTCTTGTTGGGGCAGGCGTGGCACAATCATGCTTTTGCGATAAGTTTTTCAAAATCCATGTTGAGTTACCGTCACGCCTTTCACGCCGGCAATCACGCCGATGTGCTGAAACACTTTGTCGAGATGCAATTATTGCGTTACCTGATGCAGAAGGACAAGCCGCTCTGGTACATTGATACCCATGCCGGAGCGGGTTGTTATGCGCTGAGTAGCGGTTATGCCGTACAGAACGCAGAATATGAAGGCGGCATCGCGCGGCTGTGGTTGCGTGATGATTTGCCTGCATCCCTGATGGAATATGTGGAGCTGGTGAAACGCCTCAACCCGGATGGGCAGTTGAAGCTCTATCCTGGTTCACCGATGGTCGCACTTGAGCTGTTGCGTGAGCAGGATCGAATGCGGCTGTTTGAGTTGCATCCCAGCGATAGCGAAATTTTGCGGAAGAATTTTGCCGGGCACGATGCTCAGGTGTTGATACAAGCCGCCGATGGCTTCGGCGCGCTGAAGGCTTTGCTACCGCCCCCGCCACGCCGGGCACTGGTGCTAATCGACCCACCTTATGAAGATAAGCAGGATTATCGGCGCGTGGTCGTAGCGTTGCGCGAAGGGCTAAAACGTTTTAGCAGCGGGGTATATGCGGTGTGGTATCCGCAGTTGCAGCGTGCTGAAGCGCAACGGTTGCCCGAACAACTCAAGGAGCTGTCGGCAAAAAGCTGGCTGCATGTCGCTCTCAGTGTGCGTGCTCCGGATGCGGATGGCTTCGGTATGCATGGCAGCGGCATATTCATACTCAACCCGCCTTGGGTGCTGCGTGGCATATTGGAAGAAGCGATGCCGTATTTAGTCAAGTGTTTGGGGAAGGACGGGCAAGCAGTATTTATGCTGGAATGCCACGAAAGCTAACGGGCTGTGAAATTCGCCCGAGCTTACATGTTGAGCGTGTTTTTGCGAAACCGCTGAACAGGTAACGTCTGCCAGTTTGGCGTCATTAGACTCAACCAACCCTTCACCGCACCATCAGGCCAGCAATGCGACACTCAGGCCAACTTGGCCTTTGACTTGTGATTCCCCGCAGTCTTGCTGCGGGGATATGTTCGCTCCTTCCCCTTCAGGGGGAAGGGTGGGATGGGGGTGGGTTTCGTGGTTAACGAAATTCCGATTAATACCCCGCGCTCTTGGCGCGGGGTTGTTTATTT
Source organism: Gallionellales bacterium GWA2_55_18 (assembly GCA_001801055.1). GTDB lineage: Bacteria > Pseudomonadota > Gammaproteobacteria > Burkholderiales > Gallionellaceae > Gallionella. The sequence continues at coordinate 10,927 of MGWP01000043.1, forward strand.
GATTTTGGAAAGCAATGGGATGCTGTGCAAATATGCCGCGCAACGGCACGGCAAATTCTTTACAATAACCCGCGATTTATAAAGTGTGCGCCATGAATAATTCCAATAAGGAAAATCACTACACAGAAAATGTGCAGGATCACCTCAAACAGGTGGAATCATTGCTGCACAAGCACGCGCTGGTGGAGGAGGTGGCGCATAAACAGGAAATTCCGCGCGAAGACCGTCATGCACTGGTCGATACCCTGCTGCACAAACGACACCTCGCCGAATTGCGCAGCAAGCTGGACAGTCTGCACCCGGCAGATATCGCCTATATCCTGGAAGCCTTGCCCATTGAACAGCGTTTGCTGGTATGGGACTTAGTCAAGTCAGAGCGAAACGGCGAAATTCTGATTGAAGTCTCCGATGCGGTGCGCGAGTCGCTGATTGCAGCCATGAATCGCGATGAGTTGCGTGCTGCGACCGAGCAACTCGACACCGACGAGATTGCCGATCTCGCGCACGATCTGCCGCAAAACGTGATGCGCGATGTGTTCAAGTCGCTGTCTGTCGAGGAGCGTGAGCAATTGCGCGCGGCGATGTCGTATTCGGAAGATTCGGTCGGTGCGCTAATGGATTTCAGTATGATCCATATCCGCGAAGACGTCACGCTGGAAACTGTATCGCGTTATCTGCGCCGTTTCGACGAGTTGCCCGATCATACCGATCAAGTGTTTGTGGTAGATCGCGATGACCGTTTCAAAGGTGTCCTGCCGATTAATCTCATCGTGGTCAATGAGCCGGAAATAATCGTTGGCAGCCTGATGCTGACCGACACTATACAACTGCATCCTGAGGAGAAAGCGGAACAGGCCGCGCAGGCCTTTGAACGCTACGATCTGGTTTCAGCACCGGTGGTGGACGAGGACGGCAAGCTGGTCGGGCGGGTAACGGTGAATGTGGTGCTGGACTTTATCCGTAACGAATCGGAAAGCGACTTGCTTAACCAGGCTGGCTTGCGCGAAGAAGAAGATATTTTCGCCTCGGTATGGAAGAGCGCGCAAAATCGCTGGGCGTGGCTGGCGCTGAATCTTTGCACCGCATTTTTCGCATCACGCGTGATCGGGAACTTTGAGGGCACGATAGAAAAATTTGTCGCGCTGGCCACGCTCATGCCCATCGTCGCAGGCATTGCCGGCAATTCGGCAAATCAGACTACCACTATCATCACACGCTCACTGGCTCTGGGGCAGATTACACAGGACAACGCGCGCAGGTTGCTGATAAAGGAATTATCCATCAGCGGCTTTAATGGCTTGGTTTGGGGAGGTATCGCCGGGCTATTTGCTTACTTTCTGTATCACAGCGTACCATTGGGCATCGTGATGACTGGTGCGATGCTGCTCAACCTGATGGTAGGCGCGATCGTCGGCTTAGCCATTCCACTCATCATGCAAAAACTGGGGCGCGACCCGGCCATCGGCTCCAGCGTGATGATCACCGCCATTACCGATAGCGGCGGTTTTTTCATCTTTCTGGGGTTGGCAACAATTTTCCTGGTCTGATTTAATTCCAGTTCAAATGCGCGTTTAGGGAGCCTCTAAAAATTCGAGTTTACCCAAACGCAAGGCGCGGAAAAATTTCGTAGCACCGCATATGTTTGATATGCAAGCAAGAAGTTTATCCGTAACACAGCATCTGGGATGAAATGTGGATTTTTTGAGGCTACCTTTATGTCGGGGGTGCAAGCCCGGCTTGCAGGTTGCTCTGCTTTTGAAATGAAATAACACAAAACCCGCCCATCAATCGGAGGCGGATTCTGGATTGAGAAAAAGAGAGCCATTACCCTGGCATATGGATGCTATAAACCGAGGTAACCATTAAATCAGCTACGCAATTTTAGGAGCAACTCACCGCTGTTACCTGTCGCGGTATGGCACTCCCACAAAGCGTGAGCAGACAAACGAGCCTCAGAGATAAAGGCTTCGTTGGTAAAGCCAAAAAGGGCGGGAAAGCAGGCCGCCCATTGCGGGGCAAAATTATGCGCTCAGGATGCCCTTTGGCTTAGCTGCCGGTTTGGCGGCTGCTTTTTTCACTGCGGGTTTTTTGGCTACTGTTTTTTTTGCAGCTGGTTTAGCGGCTACTTTTTTCGCTGCGGGTTTTTTGGCTACTGTTTTTTTCGCGGCTGGTTTAGCGGTTGTTTTTTTCGCTACGGGTTTTTTGGCTACTACTTTTTTTACAGCTGGTTTGGCGGCGGCTTTTTTCGCTACGGGTTTTTTGGCAACTGCTTTTTTTGCGGCTGGTTTAGCGATTGCTTTTTTCGCTGCGGGTTTTTTGGCTACTACTTTTTTTGCGGCTGGCTTAGCGGCTGCTTTTTTTGCTGCTGGTTTTTTCGCTGCTGGTTTTTTTGCTGCGGGTGTTTTTGATGTTGCCATTTTCATTCTCCATAAGAATTTAGAACATTCATTGCGATTCACTGCACACCCAAACGCCCTGTATTTTGGCGAAAGACGCTTGCGGCATCGGTACTGTATCCACGTTTAAAAAAACGTGCAACAAATTTCTTAAAAATTTTTCGTGAAATATGCAACATTCAAGAAATCAGTTTTTCTCCGGCGTACAGTTGCTGCACCGTTTCGCGCTCACGCACCAAATGCATGGCATTGCCATCTACCATCACCTCGGCAGCGCGCGGACGGGTATTGTAATTGGAGCTCATGCTCATTCCATATGCACCTGCAGAAAGCACAGCCAACAAGGATTGCGGCGTAATCGACAGGTTGCGAGCATGGCCGATAAAATCACCTGTTTCGCAGACCGGGCCGACCACTTCGTAAATTGAAGAATTACTTTTGCGAGCATCCGCTTCGCGGATTGCCTGCTTACCCCGCTGCTCGATTGCTCCCTCCCCCGCAAGCGGGGGAGGGGTGGGGAGAGGGGCAGTCTTAACTTTGCGTTCGACCGGCAATATTTCATGGAACGCGTCGTACAAGGCCGGGCGCATCAGGTCGTTCATCGCTGCATCCACGATGGCAAAATTCTTTTCTTCGCCAGGTTTGAGATATTCCACGCGCGTCAGCAATACACCAGCATTGCCGACCAGTGCACGCCCGGGTTCGAGGATCAGTTTCTCGCTACGCCCGCGTAGCGTACCCAGCAACGCAGCCACATAGTCGGCAATCGCCGGGGGGGTTTCATTGTTGTAGCAAATGCCCAGGCCGCCGCCCAGATCGATGTGCTCTAGTGGTATACCTTCAGCCGTCAACGCGTCAATCAGCAACAATATTTTTTCCGCTGCGGCGATGAACGGGCCGGTCTCGGTGAGTTGCGAACCGATATGGCAATCTATCCCGGTAATGCGCAGATGCGGCAAATCTCGTGCCTTGCGGTATAGCGTAACCGCTTCGTTATAGGGCACACCAAATTTACTCTGTTTCAAACCGGTCGAAATGTACGGGTGGGTTTTTGCGTCCACATCGGGATTCACGCGCAAACTGACTGGTGCGATCTTGCCTATGCTTCCGGCCACTTCGTTGAGGCGTTCCAGCTCGGCATCCGACTCGACGTTGAAGCACAGGATGCCCGCTTCGAGCGCCATGAGCATTTCGACAGCACTCTTGCCGACCCCGGAAAATACCACCTTGCGCGCATCGCCGCCAGCTGCCAGCACGCGCTGCAATTCGCCGCCCGACACGATATCGAAACCCGCGCCGAGGCGCGCAAAAACATTCAAAATCGCCAGATTGGAATTGGCTTTTACAGCATAGCAAATCAATGGTTCGCGCCCCTGCAACGCCTTCGTGAATTGGCCAAAACCATCCTCCAACGCGGCACGCGAATATACATAGCAGGGTGTGCCGAACTGCGCGGCGATATCCGCCAGCGGCACTTGTTCGGCGTAAAACTGGTTGCCCCGGTAATGGAAATAACTGCTCATGGCTGCTTGTTTTGCTCGGGAGCAGAAGCGGCTGGCTTTTGCGGTTCCGGTTTTTGTGGATTGGGCGTTTGGGCTTGGGGCGCAGTGAGTATAAGCGGGCCTTTTTTCCCGCAGCCTTGCAGCGACAAGGCTAAAGCTACGATAATGGCCAAAGCGATATTAAGACGCATGATTGCACTACTCCAAAAATTTACGAGCTGAATTTGATGAAACGGATTATAAGGGCTGACCATGACTGAAAGCGAATTCAATCAATTGACCGATACCGTGTTTGAGCGTATCGAAACGGCTGTTGATAATAGCGACGGCGATATCGAATGCAACCGCAGCGGCAACGTGCTGGAAGTCGGATTTGACAACGGCCAGAAGATCATCATAAACCGTCATGACGTGAACCGGGAAATATGGGTTGCCGCCAAGTCAGGCGGTTTCCATTATGCCTGGCAGGGCGGCGCATGGCACAGCCGCCGCGATGGCAGCGAATTATTTGGCAAGCTCGCGGAGCTGTTTGCGGAGCAGGGCGAAAAGATCGTATTGTAGGGGCGAGATTCATCGCGCCCTTCTTCTAATTACATGAATAAATCAGGGCGCGATGGCTTTGCATGGCTATTCCACTAACCCATCAAAAAACGATAGGTAAGTGGCTGGTTAATCTCACCCCTACAGCGCGACCGACTTAAGCTCCTTGCGTAGTCTTGCATAATCCGGGCAAACGCTTCCCACTACTTTCCAGAATGCTGCCGAATGGTTCATCTCGCGCATATGGGCGAGTTCGTGCGCCACTACATAATCGATCAGGTGCAACGGCAGTTTGATCAGTTGGATATTTAGCCGTACCGAGCCGCGTGCGGTGCAGCAGCCCCATTGCGTTCTTGCCGCCGAAAGCTTGACTGCGCGCGGTGCGACATCCAGCAGTTGGGCGTAATGCGCCACCCGTTGCACGAATAATTGCAAGGCTTCCTGCCGATACCAAAGCGTCACTGCGCGTTCGATTTCATTTGCGTCGCCATCATTGGCAACGAATACCCATAACTTGTCGCCGCGCCGATGTGCCGGGGTGGCGAAGAGGCTTTGTGCCACATGCAGGGCAAGCAACTCACCCAGATAGTGGATTGCTTCGCCATCCGCCCAGCGTGTTTCAACCGGCTTGCGTGCCTGCCAGTTGTCCAGTTTCTCGACTACCCAATGCGCCTTGCCCTGCAATACGCTGTGCAGCCATTTTTCCGAGGCGCGCAACGGCACGCTTACGGTCAGGCCGCAGTCATCGATGCGCAGCCCGATGCTCCTGCGCCTGTTGCTGCGTTTCAGGGTGTAGGAAATATTTTTGCCGGCGAGGAGTGCGGCACGCTGCTCGATGGCGGGAGGGTCGTTGCGAAGCAACGGGGACACCCCGGACATGCCCCTTGCGGGTGCGGCGGGCGGGGAAACCAGATTACGCAGGCGTTTCAACATTAATGTGGCAATTGCTGAATTTCGTTCTCGATCCACGCTTCGACGCGCGCATTGATTTCTTCCGCCTTGAGGCCTTTGGTCTGGATGGGCGCGCCGATGCTCATGGTGATCAGGCCGGGGTGTTTGTTGAACGCATTGCGTCCCCACAATCGCCCAGCATTGTGCGCCACCGGCACGACAGGCACGCCGCTACTCGCTGCCAGCATCGCGCCGCCGATCTTGTATTTGCCGCGCTGGCCGAATGGGATGCGCGTGCCCTCGGGGAAGATCACCACGCAGAAGCCTTGCGCCAGCCGCTCCTTGCCCTGCTTGAGCAATTGCTTTATCGCTCCCTTGCCGTCGCTGCGCTTGATGGCGATGGGGCTGGTCAGCGCCAGCGCCCAGCCAAAAAACGGCAGCCACAACAGCTCGCGTTTCAGCACCCACACCTGTGGCGGAAAAATCTCCTGAAGCGCCAGCGTTTCCCATGCCGATTGATGCTTGCACAACACGATGCAGGGTTCTTTGGGGATATTCTCAATGCCGCGCACTTCATGGCGGATGCCGCACACCAGGCGCAGCAAAGGCAGCATCAGTTTCGCCCATTGCGAAATGATGCGGTAGCGCGTGAGTCGGCTGAGCGGAAAAGACAGCAGGGCCAGTATCGCAAAAACCGGCGTGATGATGATCTGCAGCAGCAAAAAAATCAGGGAACGTGTTACCAGCATATCAATTTTGATTGGTAGGAGCGATTCACGATCACCCCTATATCAGTTTCATAACCACTGCCGCCAAATCCGCAAATACCTGCGTGCCTTCGGGCAGACCGCCTGCCGTTTGGGCTTTCGAGCCCTTGCCAGTCAGCACCAGGTAAGGTCGCGCACCCAGCGTTGCGGCGGATTGCAAATCGCGCAACGAATCGCCCACCGCAGGCACACCGTCAAGATTCTTGAGGCTATAACACGCTGCGATTTCCTCCAGCATTCCGCTTTTTGGTTTGCGGCAATGGCAATCGTTCTCGTCGATATGCGGGCAGAAAAATACCGCGTCAATGTGCGCGCCGGCCAGCGCGCAGGCCTTGTGCATCTTGTTGTGTATCGCGTTCAGCATCGCCATATCGAACAATCCGCGCCCGATGCCGGATTGGTTGGTCGCCACCACCACGCGATAGCCGGCCTGGTTCAGGCGCGCAATCGCCTCGAGGCTGCCGGGGATCGGTTTCCATTCCTCCGGGCTCTTGATAAACTGGTCGGAGTCGTAGTTGATTACGCCGTCGCGGTCGAGAATTATCAGTTTCATAACATTCAGTCGGTAGGGTGGGCACGGCTTTTGTGCCCGCGCGGATGAACGGTGGGCACAAAAATCGTGCCTACCCTACGGCTACTTTTGCCGCAATGTATTTTTCCCCTCATGCCACCAGCCTGGAAATATCGGCAACCTGGTTCATTAACTTACCGAGTTGCTGCAATAGCGCCGCCCGGTTCAGGCGCAGCTCCTTGTCCTCGCACATCACCATGACCTTCTCGAAAAAATCGTCGATGAACGGTTTGAGCGTGGTCAGCACTTTCAGGTTCTGCCCATAGTCGCCGCGATCCAGATAGCCCTGGGCAAACGGCGCGATATCCTGCATGGATTGAAACAGGTCGCGCTCGGCGGTTTCTTTCAGCAACGCGGGTTTCACGGATACACCGGTGAATTCAGCACCGAGTTCTTCGCAATTTTTGCGCATGATGTTCTGCACACGCTTGTTGGCTGCCGCCAGATCCTTCGACACCTCCAAAGCGGCGAAGGTGCGCACCCCTTGCAGGCGCGGCAAGGCCTCATGCATGCGCCCATTCAGAATATGAAGCACCGCCTCGATATGCGACACCTCGAAATCGCGCTCACGCAGATAACCGCGCAGGCGATCCAGCATAAAAATTTCCACGTCGCCTGCTACTGTCGCGCTCAACAGGCCTGCGGGGAAATTACCGGCAGCAGTCTTGATCAGCGCAGGCAACGGCAAATCGAGCGGCGTTTCGATCAGGATGCGCAATATGCCCAACGCATGGCGGCGCAAGCCGAACGGATCCTTGTCACCGGTGGGCACCTGGCCGATACCGTAAATGCCGAGCAGCGTATCCAGCTTGTCGGCCAGCGCCACGGCGCACGCTATCGCACCCTGCGGCAACGTATCCCCGGCAAAACGCGGGTGGTAATGCGCCTCGATGGCGTCCGCCACCACCTTATCCTCGCCGTCATGCAACGCGTAGTAACGCCCCATGATGCCCTGCAGCTCGGGGAACTCGCCGACCATGTCGGTGAGCAGGTCGGCCTTGGACAGCCGCGCCGCCAGTTCCGCATCCGCCTTGTCCGCATCCAGCAACCGTGCAATCGTACCCGCCAGCGTGGCGACGCGCTCGGTGCGCTGCAACTGCGTGCCCAGCTTGTTGTGGTACACCACCTTGCCGAGTTTCTCGACGCGCGATTCCAGCGTCTTCTTGCGGTCCTGGTCGAAGAAGAATTTCGCATCCGCCAGGCGCGGGCGCACCACGCGCTCGTTGCCGCCGATCACCAGGCTGGCATCCGCCGGGCGGATATTGGACACGATCAAAAATTTATTGGTGAGCTTTCCACTTGCGTCCAGCAGCGGAAAATATTTCTGGTTCGCCTTCATCGTCAGGATCAGGCATTCCTGCGGCACTTCGAGAAATTCTGTTTCGAACTGCCCGATCAGCACGTTTGGACGTTCGACCAGCGCGGTCACTTCATCCAGCAACGCGTCGTCCACAATCGGCGTTACCCCGCCGTCCGCTTGCACTGCCGCCTTCGCCAACTGGTGCACGATCTCGGCGCGGCGTTTTTCAAAACTCGGGATTACCGCACCCTCGTTTTCCATCTGGGCTTCGTAGCTGTCGGCATCGCGGATTTCCAGCGTGGCATTTTTCGCCTCGAAGCGGTGGCCCTGTGTCTCGCGTCCGGCGGTTAGGCCGAGCACTTTGATTTCGACGACATCGCTGCCATGCAGCGCCACCAAACCATGCGCGGGGCGCACGAACTGCACACTGCTCCAGCCGTCGGCGAGCTGGTAGGTCATCACCTTGGGGATCGGTAATTTCGCCAGCGCGTCCTGCAAAGCATGCTGCAAACCCTGCACCAGTGTCGCCCCTGCTTGTAGGCTGTCAAAGACCAATGACTCTGCTTTGCCCTCGCCTTCGCGGCGCAACTGCGGCACAACCTCAGCTCCCACACCCAGCGCGGCGAGTTTCTTCAGCAGCGCGGGTGTTGCCTGACCGGATGCGTCCAGCCCGACGGATACCGGCATCAGCTTTTGTGACACAGGTTTGTCGTCTGCCTTGGCGACGACATCGCTCACTAGTACCGCAAGGCGACGCGGCGAAGCAAAAGGAGTCACCGTGCTTTCGGCAGTAGCCAAGCCTTGCACCTTGAGGCTTGCTGTCAGCCCCTCGGCGAAACTCTCGCCCAGCTTCTTCAGCGCCTTCGGCGGCAATTCTTCGACGAGCAACTCGACCAGCAAATTATTGGTGCTCATGCTGCCACCTTCTTTTCGAGCTGCGCCAGCACTTCAGCAGCCCACTCTTTGGGCGCCATCGGGAAGCCGAGCCGGGCGCGACTGTCGAGGTAGCTTTGCGCGACGCTGCGCGCCAGATTGCGGATGCGCCCGATGTAGGCGGCGCGCTCGGTGACCGAGATCGCGCCGCGCGCATCCAGCAGGTTGAAGGTATGCGCCGCTTTCAGCACCTGCTCGTAGGCGGGCAATGCCAGTTGCTGTTCCATCAGATATTTGGCCTGTTTCTCGTGGCTGCCGAACGCACCGAGCAGGAATTCCACATCGCTGTGCTCGAAGTTGTAGGCGGATTGTTCGATCTCGTTCTGGTGGTACACATCGCGGTAAGTTACGCCCGGCGTCCAGGTCAGGTCGAATACGTTCTCCACGCCTTGCAGGTACATCGCCAGCCGCTCCAGCCCGTAAGTGATCTCGCCGGTGATCGGTTTGCAGTCTATGCCGCCGACCTGCTGGAAATAAGTAAACTGCGTCACTTCCATGCCGTTCAGCCACACCTCCCAGCCTAGCCCCCATGCACCGAGCGTCGGGTTCTCCCAGTCGTCCTCGACGAAGCGGATGTCGTTCTGTTTGAGATCGAAACCGAGCGCCTCCAGCGAACCGAGGTACAGGTCGAGAATGTTGGCGGGGGAGGGCTTCAGCACCACCTGAAACTGGTAGTAATGCTGCAAGCGGTTCGGGTTCTCGCCGTAGCGCCCATCCTTGGGGCGGCGCGACGGCTGCACATAAGCGGCTTTCCACGGCTCCGGGCCGAGCGCGCGCAGGAAAGTCGCGGTGTGCGACGTGCCCGCGCCGACTTCCATATCGTAAGGTTGCAGCAGCGCGCAGCCCTGCTTGTCCCAGTAATTTTGCAGCGTCAGGATGAT
>MGWP01000044.1 GCA_001801055.1 Gallionellales bacterium GWA2_55_18
ATGCGCTGCTTACCGTGCCACGGCATATTGCCAGAGAGCGGATATTGCAAACACGGGCAGCGTGGGCTTAAGGTAGTGCCATGAGGGTCTGACTTATACTTCAAAACGGCTTGATGATTAAGAAAGTAAAACCTACCAACTAAAATATGGAAAAACTTGTCCGCGATAAAATTCCTGAGATTATGGCAAAGGGTGGTCTTATGCCGGTCACACGCATTCTTGCCTCTCAGGATCGTCTTCAGTGGCTAATCTCAAAATTGGGAGAAGAGACATTGGAACTAACTGCCACACCGAATCTGGAAGAATGCGCAGATGTTTTCGAAGTTGTTTTGGCAATCGCATTAGAACTTGGATATAGTTCTGATGAACTTGAAGTGGCAGCTTTAAAGAAAAAAGTAGCGAAGGGTGGGTTTGCTCAGGGCGTAGTAATCCGTATTGAAGGTTGACGAGCATGAGTGAATCAAATAAAGCAATGTGGCTGAAGGATTTCGAGCAAGTTGAAAGTCAACGAACTGACTGCTTCTTGTGCCGACCCGCCGCACAATTGGTCGCCCATGTTGACTCAGAGCAATACACAATGGCCGGATTGGGGCCTCTTGCTGATGGCTATGCCATCATAGCAACCAATACACATAGCTCCGATAAGGAAGAGAATACTCAACTGTTATCCGAAAGCTTTGCAAAATATTCCGAGAGCGTGCAGGCTATTCTAGCTACGCAGTTTGGATCATGCGTTTTGACTGAACATGGAAAGATGCCGCTGTGCCTCCCTGATGCTCAGTCCGAAACACACTGTTTCCATAAACATTTATTGCTGTTCCCTGGAGTTCCAGATCCGTGTGCTGAATTTTATGATTATTTTGATGCAGAAGGCGAGCACTTTGTGTCGTTATTTGAGGCCTTAAAGTTTGCAGCAAAACTTCCACGCTATTTATTGGTCTCCTCACGTGTGGGTGAGTATCTAATATTCGCAACTCAAGATTTGCCACGGCAGTTTGCGCGCGTGATTGTTGCAGAATTATTAGACCAACCCGATTTGGCAAGTTGGCGCACTCATCCTAATGGAGATTGGGCCCTTCAAAATGCAACGTTTCTTAGGCAATTATTGGCGGATAATTTCCGGCAAACACGATAACGATAAGTTCATATGAGCAATGAAGAAAAGCAGGTTGATGCATACGTCGGGGACATTAGAAACCATTTTTCAACCAATAAAGTCACGCACCGAGAGCCGAATAAAGAACTCTCCTGGGGACAATTCCTAGATGGAGCACATACACAGGGACAGACAGGCCTATATGGCACAGTGGCTGCGGCTATAGCATTCAAATCGACAAATGCAGAATCAGAAGAAGCTATATCCGTCGAAAACGAATTAGTAGCTTATTGGAATAACAAGGACAATCCAAGCAATCATGACAACTTATGTCAGAACATCCGCCTTGCGGCTCTCCTGTTAGGTCTTGGTTTTTGCAGCAAAAGAAATCCGAACGTTGTAGTGGAAATATCTAATGAACTATCAAAACGTTTCTCCAAATCTGATGGTCTATGGAAAGACTCATCTACTCTTCCTGGCCAAGTGCCAGTTCAATTAGAATTTTCCAGCGCCATCATTATAATTTTTACCTTTGCGACAATATGCCGATATAAGGGAAATGCTCAAGATTTGGGTGATTTGACGCAGCATGTAAATCAAGCCGCAAAAGCGCTACAAAAATGTTATCTCAACGATACGAAGCGAGAGCGCCCATATTTGCTGGCTATGTTAGTAGCTGTTGTATTGGTTCTCGGCAAGGAAGCAACAGGATCGGTTGCCAAACGACTTAGGAAATGCACCTCAAATGCTGACAGCATTTTTCAACGGTTTTGGTACCACATAGATTTTGTTGACACCTCTGGATCAACTAAGCGCGACTATTTTATTCTTCCTCTTCGTTTGCTTATACCAATTCTATTTTTGCAAAAGCAAATCGGAGTACGGCAATATTTATATGCCACCAATGTACTAACATCAATTAAAAAAGTCCTTGATTCCAATGATTCAAAACTTTTCAAAGAGCAAGCTGATAGGCCTAGCTCTCTTGAGCAAGCCATAGCGATTCTTGCTCTTGCGGCGTCCCGAAACGAGTCGCCCAGCGAAAGCTCTAAGGCGTTTTTCATGCCGTGGAGTACACAACTATGGATTGCAAAGCTATGGATTGCTGTAAATAAATCACGTGGTCCTGAATGGGTATTTGCGTGGATATTAATATTCACCGTCTATATACCCATTGGCATAGTTTTAAGTGCTGGATGGTTGCTTGATGTGGCAGGTTCAGCGCTGTGGCCCAGCATTCAGTTGTTCTTGGAAGGGGCAAAACTCGTGCCCTCCTGGATTCCTGCTACCGTAATCATGTTTTTCACAGCGATGCGCAAGCCGAACGATATGATTAAGACTGCGATTGGGAAAGGTACGCAAAGATGAATATCTTTGATCCTCTGTATGGAGAATTTACCATTTCTTCATTAGCTGAAAAGCTGGTTCTTTCACCAGAAATAAGGAGGCTTTCTCAGATAAGGTTGCTCAATTCTCTTACACCTAGCCTTGCTACCCTTGGGGAGTTGCGAAGATTTTCCCACACGCTGGGAGTGCTACATCTTTTTTCTAAGTGGAAAGATAAGAATTCATCCGGATTTTCCCATGACGATATAGATGCTCTTGAGGTGGCAATACTCTTGCATGATGTTGCCACCCCCCCTTTTGGACACCTTTTCGAATATATCCTCAAAGAAGAGCAAGGATGGGATCACGAAATAGCATCATCCGAGCTATTTCGTCGGCATTACGCACCTGAAAATTCTGGGCATCAGATTTTTGCAGGTCAAACGCCCAGAATTTACCGAACCCTTCAAAAACTTCGCTTGTCAAATGTCACAATTGAAGAAATTCTACAAAAGCGCCATCGTTTTTCCCCTTTGATTATGGGATCGCTGGACTTCGATAATATCGACAATGTTTGGCGAATGGCATGGGCCTTAGGATTAACAAAATCAAGCTCAAGCGCAATTGAACTGGCATCTACTATTACGGTTGCTGAGGATGGGGGATTAGTTGTGCCTTCAACTTCGAGGGGCTTGTTGTTAGAGTGGGCCGGACTTCGGAAAGCTGTTTATGAGATATTGGTATTCGATGCACATACCGTTGCAGGACAAGCGATTCTTACTAAAGCGTTGCGCGTTGCAATCAAAGAGGGAGTCCTCTCAGCTGAAAGTTGGACTCTTACTGACGAAGAACTTCTACGTGAGTTAAGTCGACATTCATCCACCAAGAAATTGATTACCCAGCAGTACCTTGGGGAACTGCCAAAATCGTTAATTACGATTCAGCTAAAGTGGCAAAATACCGTGCTTTTTGAATCTCCCCATGAGGTGATACAGAATGCGGTTAGCTCTGTGCTCAAGCAGGTTATTAAAGGGGAATTGCTAGTTTATGTCTTTAAGGAAAAGGGAAGTTTCAGCAAGAGGATTGTTCTTTACGACGAATTTGGAGCCGGGGAAGAGTTTGGTGACACAACTAGAAGCTTAATTGTGTATATCTTCGGATCAGAAAATACTTGTAGGCAAGCCGAGAAGAGAACGAAAGAAATTGTCAGTGAATTGCTATCTGTACTGCAATCCAATTTTGATGACGTTATAAAACTTACAGGAAGTGCGCTCGGCAAAGAGACAAATGAAAATTACCGACTCTTTATCTAAACTTAAAAATGTTGATTGGGACTATCTCGGCGATCAATCAGATTCACCATTTGCCAACCTCCATTTTTATCCTGGTCGTTTTATATCTCAGATTCCAGCAACACTTATTGGGCGCCTATCTAAACCTGGAGACACGGTGCTGGATCCTTATTGTGGCTCAGGCACCACACTGGTGGAATCTCAAAGGCTAGGTCGTCACGCTATTGGCATCGATATTAATCCCACATCGATATTAATCTCACGCGCAAAATTAATTCCGATAAGACACTTACGCATTCGCAATCTATTACGTGGGCGCCTTAACCATTTTCTCGATCAGCGCCTTACATTAGGAGGAAAAATTCCAATCTCACCAGTCGAGACTCCTTCCGCAGTTCAGCTTACAAAATGGTATCACCCCACGACAGCGGCTCAACTTAAGGAAATATGGGCATATATCTCCAGCCTGCGCGGGATATCAAAGGAACTTATGGAGTTTGCTTTCAGTGGGATTCTTATGCAGGCTTGTAGCGAAACGCGGCATTGGGGATACATTTGTGACAACACACGACCGATTGAGCATCGTTATATTGACGCAATCGATATTTTCAGCAATTCGGTTAAAAAGCTGGAGCTTGCTTATGCGAATCGAGATGCAGATCTTCCTCCAAGCGCATTGTTTCCGCTCCCGAGAGCTTCTGTATTTCTCGGGGATGCAACTACGGTAATGCAAAATTTCACCGCTCATACCGTGGATCTTATAATTACTTCCCCCCCCTACTTTGGGGTAATTGACTATGTAAAGTCTCAAAGATTGGCGATGGAATGGTTTGGTTTTAATATCGAGACTTTCCGAGCTTCTGAGACAGGGGCTCGCAGCAAGCGCCATAGAATAGCTGCTTATAGTGAATACATCTCGGAGCTGGACGGTGCCTTGCGTGAGATGGCTCGTGTATTGAAGCCAGATGGTGTGCTTGCACTCTTGGTGGGAAAGTCGGCGACGAGAGAAGATCCATTACCGGACTTGCTTGAGGCAGCTCGCCGAGCTGGCCTGCATCTTCAAGATGAATTTTCTAGAGAAATCGCGCAAGGTCGACGCCAAGCGTCAAGTCTCACAAACGAAACGTTGTATCTCTTTTCTCGCAGCTGAGAGCCTTATTTTTTTATTGGCATAAACCTTTGCACTCGGCAGTAAAAATCAACTCAAGCTTCCAGATTTGAAATGGTCGAAGTTTTACGCCCTAGCAATAATAACCACCTCATTCTGCATCGTGTCGGATTGGTTATTTCTAATTGGTGTGCGCTTACAGGGAATTGGGCGATTAAATTTGGCGACACGACGGACATTGTATGAATCGAGGAACTCGGAAACAATTTCGTCAAGCGGGACTCGCTTGCCACCAATAGACCGATTTCCTAGTGTCCAAACCATGTGCCCTTGAGGTGCCATGAGACGAGATAGAGACTCTATGCTTTTGTGTAAATCAAAGCAAAAGCTGCTTAAACGTTTTGTTGCGGACGGATTTCCGTTTTCGAGTTCGCAAAAAAATCGTTTAAAGGTACGTGATCTGCTGAATAATGCCCCAGCCTTTTGGGGGGAATCCCTTAATGATCCTCCCATGCTGGCAGAGTCAATAGAGTGGGTATTTTTGTTTATATCCAGAGGTATATTTGTATCGATATCCTCAATCGGAATCCAATTTAATGCCAGAAACGAAAATTGCCCATAGGGAATAGTTGTTAAATTATCTCCATATGGGGGTGAAGTAAATAGTAAGTCGAAGCGAGCGTCTATATCACCATGGTTTATTTTGGTAACGTCTTGGAACTTAAGTTCGACATGACCTCGATAGCTACCATTCGCTTCTAGCAGGTCACTCTTTTGAAAAATCCTATATTGAGCTTTTACACGTTCAACATTCGAATTCAAAATTTTTGTGAACAGCTCTAGCACCGAAGCCATTGAAGTGAAAATTTTTCCTTCTAGTTTAATGTGCAGCTTGTAGGTTGATGTCCGGGAATTGCTGCACTGTCGAATGAGCTCCGCCATAGATAGCCAGTAAAAACGGCGTAACCAAACATCGTCAATTTCTTGAATTGCCCGACGAATTCGAGACAAGCTAATCGACGCGCCTTTTGTAAACCACTTTGACTGCCCAGCGAAGTGTACTTCGTAATATCGGCGACTATCGGCATGTATCCTCTCTAGGAGATATTTCGTTTGTTCAGCGATGTCTGTCAATGAATACGGCCCTGCTTTTACCTTGCATGCAAGGATGGCTAGAGGATTTATGTCAAAGCCAGAAAAATTCATCCCCTGTTCCATAGCCTCGGTAAGCATTGTCCCGGCCCCCATGAACGGATCAAGCACCCTGAGCGCATCAGTGCGTTTTCCCCTGGTAATTTCAAGAAGTTTAGCCTGCATTGTAGGTATCATCATGGCAGGATATCTGATGAGTCCATGGACTCCATGGCGTTGAGCGCTTTTACGGAATGACCAATAATCGTTCTCGCCATTTGAGAGCTGCTCTAGCTTAGCAATGATCTCCCGCTCAATCTGTGTTTCTGCCCAGCTAGTAATCATCGGTTCCTCGTTTTGGGTGATGTAATTGCATTATGTCAATACCGACACCACACATTCCATCTTATACTGGCTTTTACATATGCACAGGTCTGTTTGCTGCAGCATCGGATGCATAGAAACGAGTCTGTCCAAGAGGTGGGGCAATTTTTTGTATTTGGCGAAGTACGGCTATTGTTAAGGGTTGTCGGATGCCTGCCCTCAACCGCATGCAGGTCAGGAGCAGCAGAACGCTCCGGGCAGGCGTAAGACAAGCCTCGAATAGCACATATTACGCGTCCAGCATTTGCTACGCAAATGCGGCCATTCGGCAATATTGTGGCGCTTTTCTCAAGCGACCGCTTAGGCCGACAACCGGGCGGCGCAGTACCCTCTGGCGCTCCGTGTCCAATGGCGCGATGTAGTCGCTCGTCAAGTTCAGGCTCTGGGCAGTGCAGACGATTCCGCGCGCCCCACTGAAGTTATGCCGCCTTGAGCATGAAGTCCACGTGGATGGCATCAAATGGAAAGACGATCATTCCGTCATCCGTTTTTGACAACAGACCGGCGTTGAGCAATGCGGTCACATCGCCATGCACGGCTTTGACATCGCGCTCCACGCGCCGCGCCGCCTCGCGGATGGACATGGCTCCCGCGCCCGTCATAGCGTTCAGCAGCTCCCAGCGTTTGCCGGACAACATCTTGAACAGCAGTTCGGGCGATTCAAAGCTGATACGCGGTGCCGAAGCCTTGCCGCTTTTCCATGCATGGGCAAAATCGCCCAGCGTATCGGCCAGTGGCCGGATATCAATTGTCACAGTTTTCATCTCGCCACCTCTTCACATCTTCAAAAAAATCCGCCATCAGCTTATCGACCGAGACGAAGCCGTATTTCACTTCCCGGCCTTGCACATGCTTGTGGTCGCCCTTGCACGCCTCATTGTCATAACGCAGCACACATTCCCCAGTAACCACGAACGCCAGCCGGTATTTGTAGCGATGCTTGCTGCCGGAAAGCGGCTCGGATACTTCCCAAAGCACCAATTCCGCAAACGCTTGTTCCATGACAGGCACACGGCGATTGAATAATTCACGGGATTTCATGTTGGAGACAATAACAACATGCAGATGCGTTGTCAATTACTCCAACACAATATTGCTCTCCATCAAAAAATAAGGTGGATAGAATTATGGGGTCTTGCATGGTTGCATTATTTTGAACCTCAGCATGTAGTTCACCAAAGGTAAAAGCAGACATTTCGGCATAATGGGCCGACAGTCTTTTCATGAAATCGCCTGCGTTCGCATAGGCCGAAGACCTGCCCTTCCAATAGCAATGCAAAGCAATCGCAAACAGTTCAATTCAAACTGAACCGCTACCTAAATTTCTGGGGAATGCAATAGTGATGTGATGAAGCTATAATGCTCCCGTATTAATTCAGCCGGAGTAGAGCCATGCCCACGGTTATGACACTGCCAACAAAGTTTGCCACGCGCCTTGAAAAACTAGCATTGGAGGCGGGAAGCACGCCAGAGAAAATGCTGGATTTCGTTATGCGAGACGGATTTGATTATACCGAGAGCTTCGTGCATCAGGTCAAGCAAGGTATGGCTGATGTTGAAGCGGGCAGGGTTGTTTCACACGAAGAGGCGATGACTCGTTTGCATTCTGCCGTTGAGCGACATGCCCACAAAAAGCAAGCGGCTTGAGTGGGCTGAATCGGCGCTGGATGAGCTGGGTGCAGGGATTGCCCACTACGCTGAAAGAAACCATGTAGCCGCGCAACGTATGCTCGAAGAGATCAATCATGCGGCGGAATCACTGGTTGCAATTGAAGTTCCAAGCAAAGGCAGGCCAGGGCGACTTGCCGGAACGAGAGAATTGGTTGTTGGTTCACGCACACCGTACATTCTGGTTTTTGCTGAAGTAAAACACCCTCAACCCGCCATACAAATTTTGCGCGTTATGCATACCGCCAGAAAGTTTCCCTAGCCATGTCCCCATTAACCCCTCACCCGGCTATCAAGGCGCCGGTGGCAGTGTGAAACCAACCGTCCTTATCCTCTGCACCGGCAATTCCTGCCGCAGCCAGATGGCCGAGGCGTTGGTCAATCATCATCTGGGACAGTATCTGCGCGCCATTTCCGCAGGCACTCATCCTGCAGCGCGCGTGGCCGAAGGAGCAATCGAGGCTCTGAAAATGGCGGGCATTTCTGCCGACGGCCTGCATCCGAAGGATATCGGCTCTGTCCTAGCGAGTATGCCCGCTTCCCCCACCCCAACCCTCCCCCGGAGGGAGAGGGAGCAAACGAATCGCTACGCGAGCGCTATGTTAACCGAGCCGATTGATTTGATCGTAACAGTGTGCGACAACGCAAAAGAAAGTTGCCCGGTATTTCCGCACGCTATTCCGTCAATTCACATGCCGTTCCACGATCCGCACGGCGAGTCGCTTGCGAGTTTTGTCCGGGTGCGCGATGACATCATGTCGCGGCTGCTGCCCGCGTTGCGTACGCATTTTGGTTTGCCGCAAAGCCAGCCTTCTCGCGCGCAGCTTGTACTTGTTGTCGCGATGGCAAAAAACCGCACCATCGGTATCAACAACACGCTGCCGTGGCGCATCCCGGAAGACCTCAAGCATTTCAAGAAACTCACGATGGGGCACCACATGATTATGGGGCGAAAAACTTTCGAGTCCATCGGCAAACCGTTGCCGGGGCGCATTACCGTGGTGGTATCGCGCGACCGCAATCTGAAAATTGATGGGTGTATTGTTGCGCATTCATTGCAGGATGCTGTTGCAAATTGTGCGTCTGATACGCAGATTTTTGTGGTCGGTGGAGCGGATATTTATGTGCAGGCGCTGGAACTAGCTGATACGCTTTACATCACCGAAATCCAGCAGGATGTGATCGGAGATGCATGGTTTTCGGAGTTCGACAGGTCTGAATGGCTGGAAGTGTCGCGCGAAAAACACCGGCAGGAAACGCCGGAACCGCTGGAATATCACTTCGTCGAGTACCGGCGCAAAAGCTGATTCGTTTGAAACGATTTGCCGCTACGCTCCCGGAATGGCACTCCTTGCCTGGTTTTTACCCCGTCTTTTTTTGAATCAACTCGATCTTGTATCCATCCGGGTCTTCGACAAACGCAATCACGGTGCTGCCGTGTTTCATCGGTCCGGCTTCGCGCACTACCCTGCCGCCGAGCTGCTTGATTTTCTCGCAGGCGGCATAAGCGTCATTCACTTCAATCGCGATGTGCCCGAAGGCGTTACCGATCTCATATTTCTCTGCCCCCCAATTGTGCGTCAGTTCTATGGCCGAGTTGCTGGCTTCATCGCCAAAGCCGACAAAGGCCAAGGTAAATTTTCCGTCCGGGTAGTCGGTGCGGCGCAGTAATTTCATACCGAGCACGCCGGTATAGAAAGCGAGCGATTTTTCCAGGTCGGTTACGCGAAGCATGGTATGCAGGATACGCATCAGGATTCCTCCATTTCGATGTCTTTGGATCCGGCAGTTAGGGTAAAATGTCTGCCCAAAAGTATATTTTACCATTGTCCACATCATGTCCGAATCTTTCCCGCTGGTAATGACTTTTGCCGCATCCGACCCCAGCGGAGGAGCCGGCTTGCAGGCCGACTTGCTGACTATTTCCAGCATGGGCTGCCATCCGCTGTCGGTAGTCACGGCCATCACTGTGCAGGACACCAGCGGGGTGGACGATGTGTTGCCGATAGATCCGGAATGGGTGGTGGATCAGGCGCGCGCGATGTTGGAGGACGTGCCGGTGGCAGCGTTCAAGATCGGCCTGCTCGGCAGCGTGGAAAATATCGTCGCGATCGCCGAAGTGCTGGCGGACTACCCGGATATTCCGCTGGTACTCGACCCGGTGCTGGCTTCCGGGCGCGGCGACGAACTGGCGAATGAGGATATGCTGGATGCGATGCGCGAGCTGCTGATCCCGCAGACCACCATCATCACGCCGAACAGCATGGAGGCACGCCGTCTCGCGCTGGACGAAGACAACGAAGAGGATGACCCGACCCTCGAAGAATGCGCCAAGCGCATTCTGCGCATGGGTTGCGAGTATGTGCTGATTACCGGTACGCACGAACAAACGCCAAAGGTTATCAACACCCTGTACGGTGAGCACGGCGCGTTACGCAGCGACAGTTGGGCGCGCCTGCCGGGCATTTATCACGGTTCCGGCTGCACATTGTCATCCGCGATTGCGGCGCTGCTGGCGCAGGGCGTGGACGTGCCGGAAGCGGTCAAGGAAGCGCAGGAATACACCTGGCAAACCCTGAATGCGGGCTTCCGGCCCGGCATGGGGCAACACATCCCGGATCGTTTATTCTGGGCGCGCGGCGAAGAAGATGAAGAGCAACCCGAACGCCCGAATTGATATGGTCGGCAGCAAGACTGTTTATTTAAGAAAAATTTCCGTTCGCCCTGACCCTTCGACAACGCTCAGGACTAAAGGCCTTGTCGAAGGGCAATGGGTGAATGGCTGGTGGTTCGACAAGCTCACCACGAACGGTTAATGAACAGCATGGTCGTAAGCGGCTTATATGCAATCACGCCTGACGAAGCCGATACGGCGGAATTGCTGCGCAAGGTGCGCCTGACGCTGCTGGGCGGCGCACGGGTATTGCAGTATCGCAACAAGGTCGCCGCTGCGGAATTGCGCCTGAAACAGGCCGGGGCGTTGCGCGAACTGACGTGCGAATTTGCCGTGCCGCTGATCGTCAATGACGATGTCGTGTTGGCAAAACAGGTAGCGGCGGACGGCGTGCATCTGGGTGGCGCGGACGGCGGTGTGGCGGATGCACGTGCATTGCTGGGCAGCGGCAAAATCATCGGCGTGTCTTGCTATAATCGCCTCGCCCCGGCGCATGAGGCAGTGCGGCAAGGCGCGGATTACGTGGCGTTCGGCAGTTTTTTCTATTCTGCGGTGAAACCGAATGCGGTAGTCGCCACGCCTGATTTATTGCTGCAGGCTCGTCGCGAGTTGAAGGTGCCCATCGTCGCGATCGGCGGCATCACCGCGCATAACGGCGCGCAATTGTTGGAAGCGGGCGCGGATGCGCTGGCGGTGATTTCGGCAGTATTTTCCGCACTGGATATTGAAGGCGCGGCAAGAGAATTTTCCAATTTATTTGAACAAGGTAAACCAGCATGACTTCACACAACCAAGAGCTATTCGATGAATCGCAAAAAATCATTCCGGGCGGGGTAAATTCGCCGGTGCGCGCGTTC
Organism: Gallionellales bacterium GWA2_55_18; assembly: GCA_001801055.1. Classification (GTDB taxonomy): domain Bacteria; phylum Pseudomonadota; class Gammaproteobacteria; order Burkholderiales; family Gallionellaceae; genus Gallionella. The sequence continues at coordinate 11,537 of MGWP01000044.1, forward strand.
CGCTCGGTCGGCGGCACGCCGCTGTTTTTCCAGCGCGGGCAGGGTGCCTATGTGTGGGACGCGGATGGAAAGAAATACACCGATTACGTCGGTTCCTGGGGGCCGATGATCGTCGGGCATTGCCATCCCGAGGTGGTTAAGGCGGTGCAGGATGCGGCGGCGCAAGGCTTGGGTTTCGGCGCGCCGACCGCAGCCGAACTGGAGCTGGCGAAGCTGCTGTGCAAACTGCTGCCGAGCCTGGAGATGGTGCGTCTGGTCAGTTCCGGCACCGAGGCGACGATGACGGCGATCCGCCTGGCGCGCGGCTTTACCGGGCGTTCGCGCATCGTCAAATTTGAGGGCTGCTACCACGGTCATTCCGACGGGTTGCTGGTCAAGGCCGGCTCCGGCGCGCTGACTTTCGGCCAGCCGAGTTCTTCCGGCGTACCCGCCGAGATCGCGGCGCTGACCACGGTGCTGGACTACAACGATGCTGCCGGGTTGGAGAAAACCTTCGCCGCGATGGGCAACGAGATCGCGGCGGTGATCGTCGAGCCGGTGGCAGGCAACATGAACCTGATCGCCCCGAAGCGCGAATTCCTCGAGGCGATGCGCAACCTGTGTACCAAGTACGGCGCGGTGTTGATCCTCGACGAGGTGATGACCGGTTTTCGCGTCAGCCTGCAGGGCGCGCAAGGCTACTACGGCATCAAACCGGATTTGGTCACGCTCGGCAAGGTGATGGGCGGCGGCTTGCCGGCGGCGGCGTTCGGCGGGCGGCGCGACATCATGCAATGCCTCGCTCCGCTCGGTTCGGTGTACCAGGCCGGCACGCTGTCCGGCAATCCGGTCGCGGTGGCGGCCGGGCTGGCCACGTTGAAGCTGGTGCAGCAAGCCGGTTTCTACGAACGCCTGGCGCAACTGGCAAAACAGCTCACCGAAGGCCTGACCGCTGTGGCGCAGAAGCGCGGCATCCCGTTCTGCGCGCAATCGGTCGGTGGCATGTTCGGCCTGTATTTCAGCAAAGCGTTGCCGACCAGCTATGCCGAGGTGATGAGTTGCGACAAGGAAGCATTCAACCGCTTCTTCCATGCGATGCTGGATGAGGGCGTGTATCTCGCGCCGTCGGCGTTTGAGGCGGGCTTTGTCTCCGCAGCGCATAGCGATGCCGACATCGCCGCAACCATTGCTGCCGCCGACAATATCTTCGCCAACTGGTAAGGCCAGTCCACGAAAAACACGAAAGGCACGAAATATTATGAACTACCATCATTTGCCGACAGGAGTATTCAGCCGGCCTAGGATTGAAATAGCTCCGAGGTTTTGTTCGTGTCATTTCGTGTATTTCGTGGACAACCTGTTTTTCAGTTGATGGGACTCTTCTCGCAGGCGGCGTTCTACACTACCGTCAATCACCTGAAGGATTTGCCGCAGCATGGCGGCAGGGAAGTGGCGTTCGTCGGGCGCTCCAACGCGGGCAAGTCGAGCGCGATCAACACGCTGGCGAATCATGTGCGGCTAGCCTATACCAGCAAGACGCCGGGACGCACCCAGCATCTCAATTACTTTGCGCTGGGTAACGACAATTTTTTGGTCGATCTGCCCGGCTACGGCTACGCCAAAGTGCCGCCGGACGTGCAGCGGCATTGGGAACAATTGCTGAGCAAGTACCTGCAAACCCGCGAGGAGCTGGCGGGGCTGGTGATCATCATGGATTCGCGCCATCCGCTGACCGAGTTGGACGAGAGCATGCTGGACTGGTTTGCGCCGACCGGCAAGCCGGTGCATGTCCTGCTGACCAAGTCGGACAAACTCAGCAGGCAACAGGCCACATTGACCCTGAATCGCGTAAAATCGCATCTGGCCGAGCATTTTCCGCAATGTACCGTGCAGTTGTTTTCCAGCCTGAAGAAGATCGGCACGGAGGAGGCGGAAGCGGTGATCGCCGGTTGGTTGAAAAACGAGTAGTCTTAAAAACGGCAATTTATCCACGAAGCGGGTTAAGCAGGGATGGGCGTCTTTTGCCCAACTCGCAAAAACACGAAAGACACGAAATAAAACAAAAAATTGCATTGGTTCGGCGACTCACCCGTTAGGTATCAATTCTCAACGTGGCATCTTTTGAATTTTTACGAACTTTCGCCTTGCGGCGAAATGTCTGCTTACCCTATTTCGTGTTTTTCGTACCTTTCGTGGACAACGGTTTTTTCTAGGATAATAAAAAAAGCCCCCGGAAAAACCGGGGGCGAAAAAAGTCTTAACTGGGTTAAGACACCCGCTCAGGGAGGAGAAACGGGGAGTGACTTACGCCACTCACAGCATCAGATAAGCATTCTCTAAAATAGTTCCAAAGGAAGTGACAATTCAGGAAAAAATCATGCAAACACTCGGACAATACCCCCACAGCAGAATGCGCCGCATGCGCCGCGATGCCTTTTCGCGGGACTTGATGCGTGAGCATGTGCTCACATCGGCAGATTTCATCTACCCGGTCTTTGTGCTGGAGGGCAGCAACAAGGTCGAGGAAGTGAAATCCATGCCGGGCGTGCAGCGCAAGACGTTGGACTTGCTGTTCAAGGATGCCGAGCAATGCATGAAGCTGGGCATTCCGGTGATGGCGCTGTTTCCTGTAATTGATGCGCCGCTGAAAAGTCTGGACGCGAAAGAGGCCTACAACCCGGATGGTCTGGTGCCGCGCGTGGTCGCCGCGCTGAAAAAGAATTTCCCCGAGCTCGGCGTGATGACCGATGTGGCACTTGACCCCTACACCAGCCACGGCCAGGACGGCCTGATCGACGATAGCGGCTACGTCATCAACGACGAGACCGTCGCGGTGCTGGCGCAGCAGGCGCAAATCCACGCGCAGGCCGGTGCCGATATCGTCGCCCCCTCCGACATGATGGACGGGCGCATCGGCGCAGTGCGCGCCGCGCTGGATCGCAAGGGCTGCATCCATACCCGCATCATGGCCTATTCCGCCAAGTACGCCTCCAGCTTCTACGGCCCGTTCCGCGACGCAGTCGGCTCCAGCGGCAATCTGGGCTCCGGCAACAAATACACCTACCAGATGGACCCGGCCAACTCCGACGAAGCGCTGTGGGAAGTCGGCCTCGACCTGCAGGAAGGCGCGGACATGGTGATGGTCAAGCCCGGCATGCCGTATCTGGATATCGTGCGCCGCGTGAAGGATGAATTCAAGGCACCGACTTTCGTCTACCAGGTCAGCGGCGAATACGCGATGCTCAAAGCCGCCGCGCAGAACGGCTGGCTGAACGAACAGGCCTGTGTGCTGGAAGCGTTGCTGGCGTTCAAACGCGCCGGGGCGGACGGGATATTGACGTACTTTGCGCTGGATGCGGCGCGGTGGCTGAAGGAGTAAGGCTGCATTGGTAGGGTGGGCTCTGCCCACCATGTCGGGCCAAGCCCGACCTACATGGGTTTGCGCATAAGTATCGCCAACTACACCAGTTCTTCGGGGTACCCATTCACTGTATATCCGTGGCGAGTGCTGGTCATGGTGCTGGAATGGGCCAACGAGTACCGGGGCGAATTAATGAAAGACTAGAACCTGTGTCGGGCCAAACAATTACCGAAACCCATCAAACCGCTGGAATAATTCCCGCCGCGCCATGGCGCTTGCGCGCTCTCAGCGTACTTCCGGAATGGCAGTTAGCGGTCACGTTCAACGACGGATCGAGCGGCATCGTCGATGTTTCAGCGCTGGTTAACGGGCCGGATGCGGGTGTCTTCGAGGCACTGCGCGATTCCGCTTTTTTTTGCGACAGCCTATCTCGATTGCGGAGTGGTCGCTTGGCCCAATGGTGCTGACCTCGCTCCCGACGCAATGTACAAGGAAATTCGGCGCTGCGGAGTGTGGCGTATTCTGGATTGACGTGTGAGCAGTTATTCGTAGTGCAAAAATTGATTTATCTATGCCGCAACTTAGTTCTGTTGTTTTACCCTAAAAACGGCAAGTCATCAGGACAACTGCTTTTTCTGGGTTTACAGCAGAACCAAGTTGTCACGGTGGATAATTTCTTCTTCGCCGCCGTATCCGAGCAGGGACTCGATTTCCTGGCTGGCATGGCGCGCGATGCGCCGCGCTTCTTCGGCGTTGTAATTGGTCAGGCCGCGTGCGATATCGCTGCCGTCTTCGCCGACGCAGGCGACAACCGCGCCGCGTTCGAATTCTCCAAATACGCTCCTGACGCCTATCGGCAGCAGGCTCTTGCCTTCGGAGCGCAGCACCCTGATCGCGCCGCTATCCAGCACTAGTTTCCCGGCGACCTGAAGATGATCTGCGAGCCATTGTTTGCGCGCTGCCAGAGTGTGCGTGGCAGCGGTGAGCAGCGTGCCGATGGCTTCGCCTTGCAGCAGTCGCAATAGCACATCGCGCTCATGCCCGGAGGCGATGACGGTGTGCGCCCCGCTGCGCGCAGCGCGTTTCGCTGCGAGTATCTTGGTGATCATACCGCCGCGGCCGATCTGGCTGCCTGCGCCACCCGCCATGCTTTCCAGTTGCGCGTCGCCTGCCTGCGCTTCGCCGATCAGCGTGGCGTTCGGATCTTTACGCGGGTCTGCGGTGTAGAGACCGCTCTGGTCGGTGAGAATAATGAGCACATCGGCCTCGATCAGGTTGGCGACCAACGCCCCCAGCGTGTCGTTGTCGCCGAATTTTATTTCGTCGGTAACGACCGTGTCGTTTTCGTTGATGATCGGGATGACGCGCAACGATAACAGCGTGGTCAGCGTGGTGCGCGCATTCAGGTAGCGTTCGCGGTCGGCCAGGTCGGCATGGGTCAGCAGCACTTGTGCGGCATGTAAATCATGCTTGCGGAAGCAACTTTCATAGGCCTGCACCAGCCCCATCTGTCCAACTGCGGCGGCGGCTTGCAAGTCGTGTATCGAGGTTGGGCGGGTATTCCAGCCGAGGCGTTGCATTCCTTCTGCAATCGCACCGGAGGATACCAGCACCACCTCGTATCCTTCGGCGCTCAGCGCGGCGATCTGCCGTGCCCAGTTGCCCAGCGCGTCAAGGTCAAGCCCGGCGCCCTGGTTGGTCACCAGACTGCTGCCGACTTTGACGACGATGCGTTTGCATTGGGTTAATACGATTTTCATGGTGTGCTAAATCCTATGAAGAAAGTTGTCCACGAAAGGCACGAAAATCACGAAAAAACTGAAAGGCATTTTATGCCTGGAATGGATTCCGCATGAGTGTCATCGAGCCAACATTACTTATCGTTAATTTCGTGCCTTTTGTGGATGGATTGCTTATATCGTACCTGCGTCGCTTTCCTGCGCGCTGTCTGCGGCGGCTTGCTGTTCTTGCGCGGCCATCTCCTGCAGATGCGCCATGATCGCGTAGGTCAATTCCTTGCAGCCCTCGCCGTTGATCGCCGAGATGGCGAAGTGGCGGTCAAAATCGGTAAATTGCTTGAGGAAGGCGGCTATTTTTTCATCGCGATCTTCCAGCAGATCCAGTTTGTTCAGCACCAGCCAGCGCGGCTTCTCATAAAGCGACTGGTCGTATTTCTTCAGTTCGTTGAGTATAGCGCGCGCCTCGGCAACCGGGTCGATTCCCTCATACATCGGCGCAATGTCCACCAGGTGCAGCAGCAGGCGGGTACGGGCCAGGTGGCGCAGGAATTGATGGCCCAGCCCTGCGCCTTCCGCCGCGCCCTCGATCAGTCCGGGGATGTCGGCGATGACGAAACTTTTTTCAGGCGATACCCGCACCACGCCCAGATTCGGATGCAGTGTGGTGAACGGATAGTCGGCCACTTTGGGCTTCGCCGCCGAAACGGAGCGGATGAAAGTGGATTTTCCGGCGTTCGGCATACCGAGCAGTCCGACATCGGCGAGCACCTTCAATTCGAGTTGCAGTTCGCGCGTTTCTCCCTCTTCGCCGGGGGTGCATTGGCGCGGTGCGCGGTTGGTGCTCGACTTGAAATGGATATTGCCCAGGCCACCCTTACCGCCTTTTGCCAGCAACGTCTTTTCACCATCGTGGGTGAGGTCGGCGATGACTTCGCCGCTGTTGATGTCGGTGATCACCGTCCCGACCGGCATGCGCAGCACGATGTCATCGGCGCCTTTGCCGTAGCAATCCGCGCCGCGCCCGGCTCCCCCGTTTTTGGCGCGGTGTATACGGGCAAAACGAAAGTCCACCAGCGTATTGATGTTGCGGTCCGCCAGCGCGAACACGTCGCCGCCGCGCCCGCCGTCGCCGCCGTCCGGCCCGCCTTTATCAATGTATTTTTCGCGGCGGAAACTGGCCGCGCCGTTGCCGCCGTTGCCTGCGATGACTTCTATTTTTGATTCGTCGATAAACTTCATGTTGTATACGCCGCGAAAAAATCGCGCCGCGTTCCTGTTGGGTTATTCGCAATTGCAATGATATTTTGCGGGTCAGGCAAACGGTTTCATTGTAGCCTACGCGGAAGGGCTAATGGAAAATGGCGTACTGCGGCAATTGCAATATCGCCGCGCGGTTGCTCGGCGAGAAAACTTTTTCTGCCGCATCCCGCCAGGCCAGCCACTGTAAGTTCAAATGTTCGTCCGGCGCGAGCCGGATAGCAACGGGGTGCGGCAGTTGCAGGCCGAACACATGCTCGGTGTTGTGTGTGGTGCCGGGGGCATAACGGTAGCGCCATTGCGGGTAAATCTCGTAGATGTTTTGCAACTGCCAGTCGGCCAACGCGTATTGACAGGCTTCCAGCCCGGTTTCTTCGCGCACCTCGCGCTGCGCCGTCTCAACCAGTGTTTCTCCCGCTTCGCAACTGCCGGTAACGGATTGCCAGTAGCCTGGATGATCGGCGCGCTCCAGCAACAACACCTCCAGATCAGTGGTATGGATCACCACCAGCACCGAAACCGGCTGTTTATAGCCAGTCATATATTCCTGACTTCATTTCGAAGGCGAGGCAAGGCGGCGACGAGTGAGCGACACGGGCAGTGCTTGTGCCGTTCCGAGGCGGTGTGGGCGTAGCCCTCCGGTGCGGGAGGAACAGGCCAAGTAACGGCTCCCGCAATCGGCTGGCTTTGCCAGTAACGTGTCGCCGTTACACGACTAGGAGCGAACGAAGAAGCCAACGCAGTATCGCCGATGACATGAAGTCAGGAGAAGAATATCCAAAAAGCTTTGTTGCGTTGCCGCCAGTACACCACCGTGTCGGCCAAGATGTCCTGTGCGATTTCCCGGTCGTTGGCGGAAAGGCCGAGCGTGTCGCTGGCATTGCGCAATAGCAGCACATAACCGACCGCTTCGCCGCACCACGACAGATCGCACAATGCGTCGGCCAGCGCATCCCAGTTTGCGCCGAATCCGGGCGGGAAACTGGCTGATTGCGCCAGGGCATTAAGCAGGTTCTGCTTGCCTTTGACGCCCTTGAGATCGGCATCGAACAGAGCGAAACCGGCTTCATTGGCCGCGTTGCGCAATGTTTCAACGCTGCATTGTAGCGAAAAGCTGCCTGCTGCTTCCCGATTGTTCAGTTGCTGCGCCAGTGTGTCCATGGCTACTCCAGAATGCGTTTGAAAGTTTTATAATGGTCGGCGGTGTAATAATACTCGTTTAGCTTGCCGCTGATAATACGGCGCGCACCGCGATTACGCGCACCAGGCGTTTTGACGGTGTATTCGCGATAGTAGCCGCGCGCTTGTATGGGCAAGATGCGCTCATAGTTCTTGAACACCACACCATCGCGCGGGTAGGCGAATGGCCCACCCTGCTTGATGGCACGCATGGTATCTTGCGCTTCGGCGGGCAGATTGGCCATCGCAATGGCGGGTACCTGGCCGTCCTGGGCTGGCTGAGAGCCTTGAGATGCCAGAGGCAACCACAGCAGCGCCGCCAACACTATCCACAGCAAACGCAACATGCGCAACACGATTATTCCTTAGCAACTTCCGCAGTAGTTTGCACCTGCTGGCGCAGGCGGATATGCAGGTCGCGCAACTGGCGTTCATCCACCGCGCTCGGCGCCTGGGTCAGCAGGCACTGCGCGCGCTGCGTCTTGGGGAAGGCGATCACGTCGCGAATCGATTCAGAACCGGTCATCATCGTGACGATGCGATCCAGCCCAAACGCCAAGCCGCCGTGCGGCGGTGCACCGTATTGCAGCGCATCGAGCAGGAAACCGAATTTGAGTTGCGCTTCTTCAGCGCCGATGTTGAGCGCGCGGAACACCTGCGATTGCACCGCTTCCTTATGGATACGCACCGAGCCGCCACCGAGTTCCGAGCCGTTCAAGGCGAGGTCGTAAGCCTTTGCCAGGCATTTACCCGGATCGCTTTCCAGCATTGCGAGGTGTTCGTCCTTGGGTGCGGTGAACGGATGATGACAGGCGTTCCAGCGCTTGGCTTCCTCGTCGTATTCGAACATCGGGAAGTCCACCACCCACAGCGGCTCCCATGCCTTGCCGTTGACGTAGCCCTTTTCGTGACCGATTTTGCCGCGCAACGCACCGAGCGCGTCATTAACGATCTTGGTCTTGTCCGCACCGAAAAAGATCAGGTCGCCGTTCTGCGCGTAGGTGCGTTCGACGATGGTCTTCAGCGCCGCCTCGTGGAGGTTTTTCACGATCGGCGATTGCAGGCCGACCTCGTTGAGCTGCGTCACATCGTTGACCTTGATGTAGGCCAGCCCTTTCGCGCCGTAAATCTTCACGAACTCGGTATAGCCGTCGATTTCGCCACGGGTCAGGCTTGCACCGTTGGGGATACGAAGCGCCGCCACGCGGCCATCCCCGGAATTTGCCACGCCGGAGAACACTTTGAATGCGACGTCCTTCACCGCATCTGTGACTTCGGTCAGCTCCAGCGTCACGCGCAAATCCGGTTTGTCCGAACCATAGCGCGCCATCGCCTCCGCATAGGTCAGGCGCGGGAACGGATTGGGCAAATCGACATCCAGCGCTTCCTTGAACACCGTGCGGATCAACTCTTCCATCAACGCGGTGATCTGCGTCTCATTCAGGAACGAAGTCTCGATATCAACCTGGGTGAATTCCGGCTGGCGGTCGGCGCGCAAATCCTCGTCGCGGAAGCATTTGGTGATCTGGTAATAGCGGTCGAAGCCGGACACCA
>MGWP01000045.1:0-12594 GCA_001801055.1 Gallionellales bacterium GWA2_55_18
ATTTTGAAAGTGAAACAGCAGCGTTTCTGGTGGAAAAATTGCGCTCGAAAATCGGTGAAAAAAGGGTTTTTCTACAGCGTCAACGTGTATATCATCAGGTTGTTTCGGCGAATTGTGAGGTATATGTAGCGTTTATTTGTCGATTGAAACATCAAGTTTCTCTTGATAATGCCGATAATCTCGACAACATCAGAACACCAGACAGACCGTTAGTTTCTTAAACCAGACATATATTTGAGGCATGACCGGAAACTATTCGAAGAACTGAAAGCAGATTCACCTATACTTCGCAAATAAAGTCATGTAGCTGCCCTAAATTTTTCAAAATTCTTGCCGATATAACGACAAACGGCGGAATCTTAAAAACCGCCAGACTGAGAGGATAACCGTGAAAATCGATAAACCCGGCAATACACTACCCACCAGTTCGGCAGGCGAAGGGGTCGCACGCGCCAGCGGCAAGGATAAATCCGGCCAGGTGTCTACCCCGAAACAACCGGCAAGCACTAACGTCTCGCTTGGTTCCACTGTGGCACACTTGCAGAGCATGGAAAGCAGCATGGCAAATACACCCGTTGTGAATGCCGCAAAAGTTGCGGAAATCAAACAGGCTATCAGTGAAGGCCGCTTTCAGGTAAATACCTCTGTAGTCGCTGACCGCCTGATGGCAACTGTGCGCGACCTGATTGGCGGCAAAGCTTGATTCAAACAGGCCGCTACAAATAAAACCGGATTTCCCATTGAATCGGAATCACATCAGCAAGTTGCTCGGCGCATTGGCTACCGAGCGTGTTACGTTGCAGAAATTTATCCATTTACTGGAGCAAGAACAAAGCTTGTTGGTAGAAAATAAGACCGACAGGCTACTTGACTTTGCAGAGCAGAAATCGGCTCAAGCCGTCTGCCTTAGCGAACTTGCCGAATTCCGCCGCAGCCTGTTGCGGGAAAATATTCCTTCATTTACCGCAGAAGCCATCCACGCATGGCTGAAAGCCAACAGCGCGGAAGGATTGGCTGTTTGGCAGGAAATTCGTGCATTGGCGGAGCGCGCGCAACTAATCAACCATACCAATGGCGAGCTGATTCAGATGAAATTACGCCACAATCAGAAATCGCTTGCCGTGCTGAGCAATGCGGTGAACAAAGCCAATCTGTACGGCCCGGACGGACAACCCAACCTTTCGCCGAGTAGCGGCAGGTCACTGGGTAGCGGCTGAAACATAAGCCAGCGGCTATGTGCTGCGAATCTGTTTTGTAATGTTTGTCGCGTAGCATCATGCAACAACCGCTCGCTACGCCCGGTCTTCCGCTACCTATTCCTCAACCCCCGCTATCCTGTCCAAATTTGGTGATGCTATCGTAATAGTCACACGCCGATTCCTGGCACGATTTTCCACACTGGTATTCGGCACCAGCGGTTGATTCGAGGCCAAGCCCACTACAGCGAGGCGTTTTGTCGGCACACCGTTATCGATCATCAACCTGACGACGCTACTGGCACGCGCTGACGACAGCTCCCAGTTGGATGGGAATTGCGCGGTTGAGATGGGCGTCTCGTCGGTATGCCCTTCCACCTCAATAGACATATCTTCCTTACCCAACACTGTGGCCACTTGGCGCAACACATCCAGCGAGCTGGCTTGCAACGCCGCATCTCCAGTTCCGAACAGGGTGCTCGCGCTGATATCCATGGCCACTCCGCGCCTGGACTGATTGATACTGACCAAGCCCTGCTTAATCATGGGAGCCATGACCTGGTTCAACCCATTGGCCAGTTTTTTCATGCGCTCTTCTATCTTGCGTTGCTGCTCGCCAAGCTGCGCGGTATGCTTGTCCACCAACACCTTATTCCTGGTCGCCAATGTAGTGACAACTGGCCTTTGCTGGGTAGGCGCAACAAGCGGCTGGTTAGGCGGAACAATCGGTGAAGTTGAGGCCAACTTTTGGGAAAAAGCAATGTTCAGCGATTCGCTGAAGATTTTGTACTTCGTTTCGTTCACTGAGGAAATGGAATACATCACCACAAAAAATGCAAACAGCAGGGTAATGAAGTCGGCATAGGAAACCAGCCACCGGTCGGTGTTGCTGTGCTCCGCGCGTTTACCCCGGCGCTCCATGCTCAGGCCAGATAACTTTGCAACCTGGTTTCAATCAGCCGGGGGTTGTCGCCGTTGGCAATGGCTACAAGCCCATCCACCAGCATTTCGCGCATATCGGCTTGCTGTGTAACGATTGCTTTCAATTTATTGGCTATCGGCAAATACAATAAATTGGCCAGCGACACACCGTAAATCGTGGCAATAAATGCGACGGCGATACCGTTGCCCAATTTAGCGGGCTCGCTGAGGTTTTGCATGACATGCGTCAACCCTAAAACCGCGCCGATAATCCCGATGGTCGGCGAATAGCCGGCGGCTGATTCCCATACGGATGCAGCTTGCCAGCGCAACTGCTGCCACGCGTGAATATCCACATTGAGGACTTCGCGAATCTTTTCGGCGCTATAACCATCCACCAGAAGCTGCAGCCCTTTTTTCAGGAAAGTGTCGGATTCCCCTGCAATGTTTCCTTCCAGAGCCAATATTCCATCGACTCGCGCAACTGCGCTCCAGCCGGTAATTTTGTTTATCAATTGCTGATGCGATGACTGTTGCGGCGTAATGAATGCCCAACGCAGCATCCTGACCGACAGAGTGAAAACCTTCATGGGGCTTTGCACCATCACCGCGCCCAGCGTGCCGCCGAACACAATCAGAAAAGCCGCACCCTGAATCAAAATGGAAAGATCGCCGCCCTCCAGCAACTGTCCGGACAAAATTCCGGTCAGGCTAATCACCAAACCCAATATCGTGAGTTTATCCATTGCGGTTGCCCGCAACATAGGACATAGGACAGAGGACAGAAGGCAGAAACGTTGTCGCGGCTACGCCGCGCCCTTGATATAGCGTGCCGCGCAGCGGCACACAACAATCTGCCCTCTGTCCTTCTGTTCCCCGATTCATCAGTAGCCCTTCATCCAACTGCGTATCCGCGCTACCGCCTGACTATGCAACTGCGAAACGCGCGATTCGCCCACACCCAGCACCTCGCCGATTTCCCGCAGATTCATTTCCTGCTCATAAATCATGCCCATCAACATCTTCTCGCGCTCCGGCAGACCATCGATCGCGCGCACCAATTCAGCCTTGAAACGCCCGTCTTCCAGTGCCTCTAGTGGGTTAGCATCGTTACTGAACTCAAAACGCTCGAAAAAATCATCATGATCTTCGCTGTGAAAATCCTCGTAATACACCAGCTGCGCGCCACGCGATTCCTGAAGCAGATGTTGATATTCGGCGAGAGCCAACTTCATCTCATCAGCGATTTCAGTCTCGCTCGGTGATCTGCCCAGTTTCTGTTGCAAGCAGCTCACGGCAGCCTCGATACGCCGCATATCGCGGCGCAAACTGCGCGGCAACCAATCTGCTTCCCGGAGTTCATCCAGCATCGCGCCGCGAATACGCTGCGTTGCGTATGTTTCAAACTGTGCCCCGTGAATTTCACTGTAGCGGCTGGCAGCATCCAGCAAACCCATCATGCCGGCCTGGATGATGTCGTCAATTTGCACGCTGTATGGCAGCTTGGTCATCATCTGGTGCGCAATGCGCTTCACCAGATGGGAATATTCCCGCAGGCATTGATCCTTGTCGTTTAATCCTGATGCGTTGTACATAATTAACTGCCAGGCGTTATATGTTGGTTATCAAAGAATTTTGCATAGTTTTTGCATAGTAACCACCCAACCGGCAAATAACGGAAAGCGTAGCGGCAACTGTTCGACAGTTTACAACGTGTGGGGGTTTCTTGCTGTATTGGGCTGTATTGGGTTGGGTAGCGTCTTTGATGAATTCCTAACCATCCCGGCTAGCCCACCAAAAGACTGCGGGAAAACGGTTGGTTAACGCCCCTGATGGAGCAACTGGCCATTCGACCAGACTGGCAAAAAACGCCAACCAAGTTGCTGGTTACAACCCAACACATCCATCACCCGGCATCTGATACTTCACAACACTGTGCCAAGGCGGCAGGTTGCGTCACATGGTTCATCAGATTATGCATGATGGCTGAAACCCCGCCTTCCGCTTCATCCTGATGCATCGATAGGCGCAATAATTTTTGCGACAATTTCAAATAGGACTTTGCCGAAGCTGCGGCAGGGAAAGCCTCTATCACCGATTTACCCATCTGCGCTGCATAGTTAACCCTGTCGTCGAAAGGAATATAGCCCAAATATTCCAAATGCGCAGAGAGATTGCGCCGTGTCACCTTGGCCATATTTTCAAAAACCGTCATGGCAGCCTTCTCGTTGCCCGCCTTATTTACCACAATTTCGAACTGCTGACGCACATTTTCGGTTGCCAGCCGCTTGATTAGCGCATAGCTCTCGGTGATACCGCTGGGAGTCGCCTCCACCACCACCAGCAACGCAGCGCCGCTTATCAGGCTCGTTGAGGTTGCGGTCTGCGCGACCAACCCTTCGACCCGGCTCATGATAGGCATTGCTGTATCCACCAGCATCACATCCACACCATCGCTGGCTTCGGTCAGCGCATTTGTAAGCCGCTTTCTCTCTTCCGGCTTCAACGTCACCGGCTCCTGCTCTGCCTTTCGCATTCTGTCTGCATAAGGATCGCTGCGGCGTAGCGGAACATGCAACGGCACGCCGGTCGACTCCGCTCTCTGTACCGCGTCCATTGCGCGAGAAGCCGGCAGTATGCGAACCCCCCTGCCTGTCAATACGGCCTCGCGAAGTTTGCATTTGCCCAGCGCAACATCCAGCAAATCATATGTGGCAAACAAACCCAGACGATCCTGCAAATTATTCGGGGCATGATTCTCGTCCAGCACCAAAACATTCTTGCCGGAATGCGCCAGCGCCGCCGCAAGATTGACGGTCGCGCTGGTGCGCCCGACACCGGCTTTACCGGCCACCACGGAAATCACCTGCGTTTGATTGCATACCAATAAACGCCGCAGGCCTTCCGCTTGATCTGCCCCACAATCAGTGCGCACAGGAGGCCTCCTTGCCTGAAGCGCCTGCTCCAGCAAAACGCGCGGTGTTGGGCATTGCCCCCTTTACGGGTGGATGCAACGGCCCTTCCTCAGCCATCAATACCGGGAAGTCCAGCTCACGCAAGGTAAAGGGAGTTTTTCCTTCCGCATGTTTGAGGGCGCGGTGCAGCAAATAGTCCGCATTGATAAGATGCAAATCTTCCGGAACACGCTGACCATTGGTCATGTAGTACATCATCAAGCGGTGGCGCACCGCCACATCCAGCACCGTGCCAAGATTGGCCGCTTCATCCAGTTTGGTGGTAATGCAGCCGATAACTTTATTGCTGCGGTACATGCGCACCACATCTTCCAGCGTATCGCCCCCGCTGGTGGCATTCAATAGCAGCAGGCATTTCACACCGGTGGCATCGAACATTTCATTCTGGTCGCATACACGCTCATCGCGCTGTCCCATCCCAATGGTATCGATCAGCACCAGGTGCTTGTGGCGCAATGCGGAAAGCGTCAAACGCAAATCATCGGTATCCTTTACCGCATGCACCGTCACACCGAGTATCTTTCCATAGATTTTGAGTTGTTCATAGGCGGCAATCCGGTAACTGTCGGTGGTCAGCAGCGCCACCTTGTCCGCACCGTAACGCACCACCGCACGCGCTGCCAACTTGGCCGTAGTGGTGGTTTTACCCACCCCGGTAGGTCCGATCAGCGCGTACACACCGCCCTTTGCGATAATGTCATCCGCCTTATCCGTCACCTGCAAATTGCGTTTAAGCACCTGTTTGATCCACGACTCATCTTGCACTTTTCCGACCGGCATATTGTCCAGCAACTGGTGCGCCAGCACCGTGCTGAATCCGGCGTTAAGCATTTTACGCAGCAAACCGGCCCGTTGCGGGTCGCGCAATTGCACATCGCTCCAGTACAACGCCGAAAACTGCTGCCGCAACATGGTGCCCATCGATTTAATTTCGCTGATAATGGTTTCCTGCTCCAACCTGGGCTGCGTATCAACCGTTTGAACGCCTCGGCTCTGCGGCAATGATTCAGCCTGCGGCAAAGGCTCGGCCAACGGCAAAGGCTCCGACTGCGGGAAAGACTTGTTCAGCGACAAGGGCTTCGTTTGTGAAAAAGGCTTCGATTGCGGCAATCTTCCAGGTTGCTTCAACGCACCGGGCGGATTTGTTGGCTCGTAATGCTGCGGCGCTGCGGCTTGTCCGGATATTTTGGGCTGAAACTGAAGCGGCCGCCTGGGTTGGCTCGAAGGCGCGGCATGATATGCCGGACTAACCTCTCTGGATAATGGCTCTACCGGTTGCGTGTGATTATCTTCCTCGACCGATTGCGTCCATTCATCCGCCGTAATCTCCGGCCACTCGGTTTTCTGGGTCACCGCGCTGGCGGTTAAATGGGCAATATCTCCGCTTGCCAACGCAACGATCTCGACGCCGTATTCCGTCTTCCGGTTTGACAGGATCATCGCGTCGGAGCCAAGCTCGTCGCGGATTTCCTTCATAGCCTGACGTGCTGTCGGGGCGATGAATCTTCTAATGCTCATGCTCTACCTCCTACCATAGCGGTCACCCGGATAGTTTTGAAGTCCGGTACTTCATCGTGCGATATCACCCTGATATTTGGTACGGCTCGTTTCAGGAAACGCGCCAACAAATCGCGCAACTGCGATGGAACCAGCATCACTGTCGGCAAACCCAATTGCTCCTGGGTTTCGGCGGCTGCACGAGCCTCGCGCAGCACGGTGTCGGCCAGCCCCGGTTCAATGCCGATTCCATTCTGGCTCGATTGCATCGCCTGTATCAGGATATATTCCAGCTCCTTGTCCATGCCGATCACCTGCAACTCCTGTGCGGACGGATAAAACTGTTGCACGATGGCCGGACCGAGCGCGACGCGCACCAGCGAGGTAAGCTGATACGGGTCTTGGGTGCGCGACGCATTTTCCGCCAGTGTTTCGACGATAGTGCGCATATCGCGGATATGCATCCCTTCGTCCAGCAGGTTTTGCAGCACCTTTTGCACCACACCAAGCGGCAGCGTCTTGGGTACCAGATCCTCGATCAGCTTGGGCGAAACTTTGGCAATATGGTCGAGCAATTGCTGCACCTCTTGTCGCCCAAGCAATTCTGCGGCACGCGTGCTGAGCAGATGGCTCAGGTGGGTCGCCACTACCGTACCGGCATCAACCACGGTGTAACCCATGGTTTGGGCTTGGTCGCGCAAGGTGCTGTCAATCCATATTGCCGGCAAACCAAAGGCCGGATCGCGCGTCTGAATACCGGCTAACTCGCCCGTCACACTGCCCGGATTGATTGCCAGCAGCATATTCGGATAAGCCTCTCCGCTGCCGACATCCACCCCCTTGAGCGTGATGCGATAACCATTCGGGCGCAAATCAAGATTGTCGCGAATATGCACTGCCGGAGGCAAAAAACCGATATCCTGCGTGAATTTCTTGCGGATTCCCTTGATGCGGCGCAATAAATCGCCGTCCTGCGCCTTGTCTACCAGAGAGATCAACCGGTAACCAACTTCCAGCCCCAGCACATCAACCTGCTCGACATCCTCCCATCTTGCTTCATGGGTCTCCGGGATAACAGGTATCTCCGTAGCCGCAGCCTGCTCCAGTGCGGCCACTTCCTTTTCGTTCTTTTGCAGCAGGTAGTAGGCCAAAGCACCCATCGCACCGGCCAGCGACAAGAAAGCAAAATGCGGCATACTGGGAATCAAACCCATCGAACCGATGATTATTGCAGTCAGGATAATGATTTGCGGCTGTTTAAATAACTGCCGGACCAGCTGTTGGCCGATGTTTTCGTCGCTGGCAACGCGACTCACCACCAGACCGGCGGCAGTGGAAATTACCAGTGCCGGAATCTGCGCCACCAGGCCATCGCCGATGGTCAGCAAGGTGTAATTCTTGGCCGCCACGGCAATATCGAGATCGTGCTGCAACACGCCTACCACCATACCTCCGATAACACTAATAAACAGGATAATGATGCCCGCAACCGCGTCGCCGCGCACGAACTTGCTGGCGCCGTCCATCGCGCCGTAGAAATCGGCTTCCTGTGCGATCTCGGCACGGCGCTTGCGCGCCACATCCTCACCGATCAATCCCGCGTTCAAATCGGCATCGATCGCCATTTGTTTACCGGGCATCGCATCCAGGGTGAAACGCGCACCCACCTCGGCGATACGCCCGGCACCTTTGGTAATAACCACAAAGTTGATGACCACCAGAATCGCAAACACCACGATACCGACGGCGTAGTTGCCGCCCACTAAGAAATTTCCGAACGACTCGATCACCTTGCCCGCCGCATCCGGACCGGTGTGGCCTTCCAGCAACACAACCCGGGTAGAAGCCACATTCAGCGACAAGCGCAACAATGTGGTGATCAGTAATACGGTAGGGAATATCGCAAAATCCAGCGCCTTGTTGGTGTTCATGCTGACCAGCAGCACCATAATAGAAACCGCAATGTTGAACGTGAACAAAATGTCCAACAGCATCGGCGGCAACGGCAGCACCATCATCGCCAGAATCAGCACGATCAGCGCTGGGCCGACCATACCGATCAATCCGGCGCGCTTAACAAAGTTTTGTAGTATCAGTAATATGTTCATGGTTTGCTTTTTATGCGGCAGTCAATGCGGCAGCCGGGTCAAGTTCGATTGGCACCGCCAGATTCGCAGGTTCCTGCGGGCGCGCCCCGCCAAGTTTTTCGTAACGACGCAACTGGTAAACATAGGCCAGCACTTCGGCGACTGCGGTATAAAGCGCTTCGGGGATGGACTCGCCCAGCTCGGTATGTTTATGCAGCGCGCGCGCCAGCGGCGGAGCTTCCAAGATTGGCACATGGTTTTCTTCGGCAATTTCGCGAATGCGCAACGCCAGCAGATGCGAACCCTTTGCGACCACGACAGGCGCTCCCATGCCTTTCTTGTCGTTGTATTTCAACGCCACCGCATAGTGCGTCGGGTTGGTCACTACCACATCGGCGGTCGGGATTGCAGCCATCATGCGGCGGCGCGCTGCCTCGCGCTGCAACTGGCGGATACGGCCCTTGACCATCGGATCACCTTCGGTTTCCTTGGATTCCTGGCGTACCTCCTCCTTGGTCATCATCAGCTTCTTGTTGTGATCCCACAGCTGGAACGGCACATCAATAGCCACGATCAGTAGCAACGCGCCGATTATCATCATGGAGCACGTGACGACCAGATTTCCCATTTGCGGAATGGCGGCAACAGCCGATTGAGTACCGAGCGCCATCACCGCATCCTTGTTGTGCCAGATCACCCATGCCGCGATACCGCCGACCAGAATGGATTTGCCGATAGCCTTAACCAGTTCAGCCAATGAAGTCCTGGAAAACATCCGGGAGATGCCGGAAATCGGGTTCATTTTGGAAAACTGCGGCTGCAACGCTTCGACGCTGAATAGCCAGCCATTCAGCAACAACGGGGAAAATACCGCAGCCAACATGACGGCGAGCAACAGAGGCGAAAATGTGATTAGCGCATCCAGCGCAAGATCGTACAAGCGCGGAATCATCAGCCCGGTATTGAATGCCAGCTCCCGGTCGATGGTCAGCCCATCGCGCAACGACTTGACCATATGCTGGATAAACGGTGTACCCATAAACCACAAGGTACCGCCGGCCGCCAGCAATACGGCGAATGTGGACAGCTCGCGCGAACGGGCAACCTGGCCTTTTTCTCTTGCCTGGTCAAGCCGTCGCTGTGAGGGCTGTTCGGTTTTTTCTAGATCGCTGTCTTCTGCCATGATGGATTCCGCGGGTCATGGCAATTATCGACAGCTTTGGCAAAATTCAATCGCATGAATAGCGACAGTATTTTCTGTCTATTCAGCAAGTTTTACGACATTCTTATACCTGTTTGACAACCGCAAGGCATCCCTTTAGCCTCCTACCGCATAAATGGCCTCAAAACATGACAAAAACCTCTCATTTACCAATATTTTACAATTAGTTACGATCAACACAAAGATAAGCAAAGAAGTGTGCCGACTATGGGATCATCCCATTTCTCTCGGTGCGGGTAGAGAGAAGGCTCTCGTTCACCCACTTCCCCTTCGAGCTGTGTATGCGGTTTTCACGCACACGGCTCTCCAGCTATTCCATTTTTCTTAGGTTCAATAGTGCAATAACGCAGGGCGGGTTCTACCCGCCAGACATAGCTGCCGGACGCAGCCCAGCCTGCAAATTGCTTCCCACTTGAAGGTGAAATGGAATCCGTGGTTTTTTCATCGGAATTAGCTCGCTGGCATTCGGGCTTTCATCGTGGTGAATAACCAGCGAGTTGGTTGTCGTCTTTTGGCAGCTTAATCGAATGGCTGGTAATTTCATCAGCCGGGATGAAATATGGATTTTTAGAGGCGCTCTATAAGCAACCAATTGACAGCCGTTTGGGGTTTGCTTCGCGGGATGGTTAGCGGTTCCACCAGTCGAATTCACGGAGGTATGGGAATAATGAACAGCAGCAATCCGTGCGTATCCGTGGCTAATTGCCGTTTTAGCGTCAGGCACAAATGTAATAAGCGGTGACCTCGTTACCTTTTCCCGCATATTCAAGCTTGTATGTCATGCTCTTCATCAACGTGATACCCCTGCCGTGCTGGGTATGTTTGACCTGGTTTTCGGAAGGCGTTTGAAGCATCCTGTAATCGAATCCGCTTCCGCTGTCGACCACGCGAATTTTTACGGCTTGCTTGTCTTCAACAAATACTCGCTCGATCTCGATTTCAATCCTTCCGCTGCTGAGTTCCTGAGTGCGAGTTTCGCGCAGCTGAAGAAATTTATCGAATCCGTCATGCCCTTGTTTTACGCTGGAATCAAGCTGCAATACACCGTGATCGAGTGCGTTATTGAACAGTTCGGACAAAATCAGAAACAGCGCAGAATGATGCTCCCGCGTGACGTGTATCTTGGCGATAATTTGGGTGAGCAGGGGCACAACGTCAAGGTATTTCAGCTCATTCGCGCCCATGCTGACCGCAATCCGCCAGTCATCGCTTTTTTCCACCACCTTATGTGAATCAGTGTGGATAGGCAACGTCTTGACATCAACTTCAGCTGGAATATCCACTACAGCCAGCGAAATATCGTCATGCGCGCGCTGCCCTTGCAGATGCCGGTCGAGTTCCGCAATCAGCGCCTCGAAGCGTGACTCCTGTGCTGTTTTAGCAAACACTTCCACAACGCGCGCATTGCCAAAGTGCTCTCCCTGCGGGGAGCTGGCTTCCTGCAAGCCATCCGAAAATACGCACAACTGGCAATCTCCATCGTAATAAAAGATTTCTGGTTTGGCAGAAAATTTTTCAGTCGTCAATATTCCCAACGGCAAATTCTTTGAAGCGCAGCTATGCAATAACTGGCCCGCGCGATTGAATAACTGCGGAGCGGGAATTCCTCCATTCCATACCTCTATGACTTGCGACTGACGGTTGATAGAAATCAATGCGGCAGAAACAAAGCGATCCATCGGCATAAACCGGTTGACCAGCGAATTGAGCTCGATGGCAATTTCCTCAATAGAGAATCCCTTGTCTGTCAAATTGTAAAAAGACTGGCACAGAGGCAACACGTTTATCGCGGCGGTAAGCCCGTGGCCTACCGCATCCGCCAGCAGGACATGCACGATATTATTTGGCGTTACGGCAGCGATCAGGATGTCACCGCTGAGGTGGTCTGCCGATTTCGTGTAGCGATGCACATATGGGGTGAGCTGATCCTGTATGCCGGTCATCCGCTCCATGATAAAGTTGCCGACACGCTGCTCATCGTCAATACGGTCGCCATATTCTTCAAGCACCAGTATCTTCCCGAGGAACTGTTGTTGCAATTCAGCGACCCTATCCAGCTTGCTGCTGGTGCGGCGTATAGGCCTCAAAATGCCGATGATGAACCAGCCTGACAGCAACAATCCGCCCAAAGCCGCAGCCCCCAATATTGCAATGGAGCGATCGCGCTGGGAACGGTAGGATTTATCCAACTCCTCGTTCGTTTCTCCCAAGCCATGCAGCTGTTCTTCGCGGATTTTCGCAACAACCGCTTCGAAATTTACGATCACTTCACGGTCGGCATCGCCAATCAGGTTTTCAGTAATCCGCCTGGTTTCAGGTTTGCGAACATCGAAAGATTTCAATGCAGAGTGATATTTATCGACCAGTTGGGCATGAGAATTCAATAACACATCCACCGAATCAGTAGATAACCCCATTTGCTGCATGATTGGCTTTAACAACCCTGCCAGCCTGTGCTCGACCTCATCTCCTTGCTGGTCGAATTTTTTGACATGCCGCTCGAATGAAATCACATCGCGATCACTGATTAAAATATCATGCCAAGTATGCAATTGCTCCTTGAAAACCGACTCGGCCATACGCGCAGTATCGAGGGCATAAGCTTGCGTGCTGGATGCGGCCAAGCTTTCTACGGCACGATTGTGCGCCTGCTCTGCCACATACAGATTGAAAACACCTATAACAACCAGCGCCCC
>MGWP01000045.1:12670-27958 GCA_001801055.1 Gallionellales bacterium GWA2_55_18
ACCCGGACGATATTACCTTCCTCAATACGCAGGTTGGATGAACCGCTGCGGAGCTCCTTGTAAACGCCGGATACGCTATCAATTTGTTCCCGCGTAGCCTTGTAACGGAATGCCACATAGCCGATGGTTTTGCCGTTTTCCTGTAGCGGGGTGACATTGGATATCGCCCAGTAGAAACTGCCGTCTCTGCGCCGGTTCTTGACCACACCCTGCCATGGCTTATTGGACTTGATGGTTTTCCACAGGTCGGCGAACACCTCGGGCGGCATGTCGGGGTGGCGCACTATGTTGTGCGGCGAACCGATGATTTCATCGCGGCTGCGCCCGCTTATTTCAACAAACGCATTGTTGCAATAGGTAATGACCCCTTTGAGATCGGTCTTGGTGACAACCACCACCCCGTCCGGCAATGTGAATTCAATGTTGGAAACCGGCAAATTCAACCGCATCGATGAAATTCCTTTAAGGCTTCACTACCCAAACCGGGCAAGCCAGAACTAAAAATGGGAAGTCGTCTTCTCGTAGGTTGGGCAAAGCGTAGCGTGCCCAACGAATAAAGATATCAATATTAATGTTGGGCACGCTACGCTTTGCCCAACCTACGCGCTGTCTGATTCAGAGGCACTGTCTGATTCAGAGTTTAATAATCATACTCGCAACCTGTCGCTAATCAATACTGTCCGATGAAAACTGGATGCGGTGCAGTTGCGCATACACCCCGTCTTTTTCCAGCAGTTCGCGATGCATGCCGATCTCGGCGATCTCGCCCTTTTGCAGCACCACGATGCGGTCCGCCTTTTCGATGGTGGACAGGCGGTGCGCGATGACCAGCGTAGTGCGGCCCTGCATCAGAGCTTCCAGCGCGGCCTGCACATGGCGTTCCGATTCGCTGTCCAGCGCGGAAGTTGCCTCGTCGAGTATCAGGATCGGCGCATCCTTGAGAATGGCGCGCGCGATGGCGATGCGCTGGCGCTGCCCGCCGGACAATTTTACGCCGCGCTCGCCGACCAGGGTGTTCAGGCCTTCCGGCCACTCGCCGATGAATTCCATTGCATGCGCAGCCTGTGCGGCGGCAATGATCTCCTCCTTGCTGACCGCGCGCATCTGCCCGTAGGCGATATTCGCCGCAACGGTGTCGTTGAACAACACCACTTCCTGGCTCACCAGCGCAATATTGGCACGCAGGCTGGCCAGCGTTAGATCGGCGAGATTATGTCCGTCGAGCAGAATAGTGCCGCCGGTCGGCGTGTAGAAGCGTGGCACCAGATTGGCCAGCGTGGTCTTGCCGCTGCCTGAAGCACCGACCAGCGCGACATTTTCTCCGGCGCTAATGTGCAGTGTGATATCCCGCAATGCATGCCGCCCATCCGATCCGTAGGCGAACTGCACATGATCGAATTGCAACTCCCCGCGCACCCGGCCTATCGTCTCAGTGCCACTATCCGTCTCGCCTTCGGTATCGAGCAGGGCGAACACACTCTCCGCCGCAGCCAGGCCGCGTTGCAGATATTCGCTCACGCCGGTCAGGCGTTTCAGCGGCGCGGTCAACATCAGCATCGCCATGATGAACGAGACGAAACCGCCCACCGTGACCTCGTCGGTGCTGGATTGCAGCGTCGCCAGATACACCACCACCGCCAATGCCAACGCCGCGACCATCTGCACGATGGGCACGTTCGCAGCAGCAGCAGCAGCCTGCTTCATCGCATGGCGGCGCACCCAGTTGGCCTGATCGTTGAAACGCTTGCTTTCATATTGCTGCCCGCCGAACAGCTTGACTACCTTGTGCGCTGAGACGCTTTCCTCGATCACCTGGGTGATGTAGCCCATCGCGCGCTGCGAATCGCGGCTGCTGGTGCGCATCCGTTTACTGATGGTGCTGATGATGAAAGCGATGACCGGCGCCATCAGCAGAGTCAGCAGAGTGAGCTTCCAGTTGAGGTAGAACAACCAGCCGAGCAGCCCGACGATAACGATGCTGTCGCGCACCGCAATCGTCACCACCGTGGTGGCAGCATTAGTCACCTGCGTGACATCGAAAGTCAGTTTGGAGATCAGCGAGCCGGTGGCATGATCGTCGTAATAGCGCGTCGGCAAAGTCAGCAGCTTGCGGAACATCGCGTCGCGCAGATCCATCACCAGCTTGTTGCCCACCCAGTTGATCGCGTAAGTGCCGATGAAAGTCGCCAGCCCGCGCACCAGAAAGATCAAAATGATGACCACTGGAACCATGCGCATCATTTCCTGATCCTTGTGCACAAACGTCCCGTCCAGCATCGGCTTCATCAGCGCGGGCACCAGCGGCTCGGTGGCCGCGACCACCAGCATGCCGAGCAAGGAAACCGCAAACACGCGCCAGTACGGTTTAACGTAGGTGAGAAGGCGCAAATAGAGCTGGCTGCTGGTCATATTCATGGCGCGCACTTTAGCAGAAAAGTATCCTACTCGGAGCGCTTGACACCGTTAAACCTGAACCATTTTGCGCGGGCTATATAACGTTTTATCTGGTGTGAGAGGGGTGTGAAAAGAGGCGTTGAGCGTAAATTTTGCTTGTCTGATACGGTTACGCTGGCTGCTGCATGAGATATTCGTGCTAATCCTCCCGCACCTTGAACCACGCCGCATACAGCGCGGGCAGAAACAAACAGGTGAGCAGCGTGGCGACGACCAGCCCGCCCATGATGGACACCGCCATTGGCCCCCAAAACACTTGGCGGGTCAGCGGAATCATCGCCAGGATCGCCGCCGAAGCGGTCAGCATGATCGGGCGGAAGCGGCGCACGGTGGAACCGATGATCGCGTCCCATTGTGTTTTTCCGTCGGCCTCGTCCTGCCGGATCTGATCCACCAGAATCACCGAATTGCGCATGATCATCCCGGCCAGCGCGATGAAACCGAGGTTGGCAACAAAGCCGAACGGTACCTGAAACACCAGCAGCGCCAACGTGACGCCGATCAGTCCGAGCGGTGCGGTGAGCAGCACGATAACGGTGCGGCTGATGCTTTGCAGTTGCATCATCAGCAGCGTAATCACACCGACCAGCATCAGCGGAACCACCGCCTTGATCGCGGTTTCACTCTTTGCGGATTCCTCGATGCTGCCGCCCATTTCGATGCGATAGCCGATCGGCAGCGTGGCGCGCAATGCATCGAGCTGCGCATTCATCTCCACCGACACGGTAGCGGGCTGGGTCTTGTCGGCCATGTCGCCAAGCACGGTCATGGTCGGCAGGCGGTTGCGCCGCCAGATCAATCCTTCTTCCAGCACCGGCACCAGCTTCGCCACTTGTGCCAGCGGCACATGCCGACCATTCGGCAATGGAATATCGAGTTCAGGCAGACGTTCCAGCGATATCTGTCCTCTGTCCTCTGTCTTCTGTCCTCTGAACACCACGTCGATCAACTGGTCGCCTTCGCGATACTGCGCCAACGCCACGCCGTTCAGCCAGCCTTGCAGCGCCTGCGAAATCTCCCGGCTGGAGGTGCCAAGCTGGCGCGCCCGATCCTGATCCACTTCGACGTGCAGCGCTTTCACTTTTTCGTTCCAGTCGAAACTGACATCCTGCAAATGCACGTTGGCGCGCATCAGGTCGGCCACCTTGGCGGCAATTGCGCGCACCTGCTCGACATCCGCTCCCAGCACACGGAACTGCACCGGGTAGCCGACCGGCGGGCCGTTCTCCAGGCGCGATACGCGCGCGTGGATATGCGAGAAGCCACCTTCCGCCGAGGTGAAAGTTTTCTCCAGTTTGCGCTTGAGTTCCTCGCGCTCTGGCAGGCCCTTGGTGACGATCACGACTTGCGCATAGTTGTCGCTGAACAGGCGCACATCGAGCGACAGGAAGAAGCGCGGTGCGCCGTTACCGATATAGGAGGAATAGGAAACCACTGCCGGATCGTCGGCCAATATCCGCTCGATGTGTTTGGTCTCGACCTCGGTCGCCTTGAGCGATGCGCCCTGCGGCAACCACACATCGACGATCAACTCGACGCGGCTGGCAGAGGGAAAAAACTGCTTCTGCACCCCGATATTGAACGCGACGATGGATAATACAAATATCCCTACCGTTGCGCCGATCACCTTCCAGCGGTTGCGCAAACACCAGGTCACCAGCGCGCGAAAACGGCGATAGAACGGCGTGTCGTAAATGTCCGTGCCATGCCTTTGGGCTTTTTCCAGCAGCTTTTTCGGGTCGAGCAATCTATAGCCGAGGTAAGGCGTAAACACCACCGCGACGACCCACGATACCAGCAGCGCGATGGTTACCACCGCGAAAATCGAGAAGGTGTATTCGCTGGCCGCCGATTTGGAAAAACCCACCGGCGTGAAAGCGGCGGCGGTGATCAGCGTGCCGGTGAGCATCGGAAAAGCGGTCGAGGTATAGGCGAAGGTCGCGGCCTTGAAACGATCCCAGCCCTGCTCCATTTTCACCACCATCATTTCTACGGCGATGATCGCATCGTCCACCAGCAGGCCCAGCGCGATCACCAGCGCGCCCAGTGAGATACGCTGCAAATCGATGCCGAATACCTTCATCAAAAAGAAAGTGATCGCCAGCACCAGCGGGATGGACAGCGCCACCACCGTACCGGTGCGCCAGCCAAGGCTGAGGAATGACACCGCTAGCACGATCAGAATCGCCTCGGTCAGCGAATTCTCGAACAGACGGATGGAACCTCTCACCACTTCCGGCTGGTTGGCGACCACATGCACATCCACTCCCGCCGGCAAATCCGCCGTAATTTTTTTCATCGCCAGACTCAGGTTTTCGCCGAGGTGGATGACATCCCCGCCCTTGTCCATGATGACGCCGATGCCGATGGCGGGCTGCCCGGACACGCGCATCTGCGGATTGGGCGGGTCGGCAAAACCGCGCGACACCTTGGCAATATCACCCAGACGGAAGTGCTGCCCGTTCACCAGCAGGTCGGCATCGCGCACCCGTTCGACGCTATCGAAACCACCCGATACGCGCAGTTGCACCCGATCAGTCGCGGTATCGACAAAACCGGACGGACTCACTATATTCTGCTTCTGCAAGGCTTCGCCGATCTGGCCGGGCGTGATACCCAGATTCGCCAGACGGTGCGGCGCAACCTCCAGATAGATTTTCTCGTCCTGCACACCGATCAACTCGACGCGCTTTACATCCGGCACGCGCTTCAAATCGAGTGCGATACGGTCCGCATGACGGCGCAATGCCGCCAGATCGAAACCGTCCCCGGTCAGCGCAAAGATGTTGATCTGCACATCGCCGAATTCGTCGTTAGGGAACGGGCCTTGCACGCCGTCCGGCAAGGCGTGGCGGATGTCGTCCAGTTTTTTGCGCACTTGCCGCCACGCCTCGGGGACTTCTTTCTTCGGCGTGTAATCCTTGAGTACCACGAAGACCATCGAGTCGCCCGGTTTGGAAGCGGAGCGCAGCACATCCACCCATACTGTTTCCTGCAATTTCTTTTCGATGCGCTCGGTCACTTCCTGCTCGACCTGTTGCGCCGTCGCCCCCGGCCACAGGGTGCGCACCACCATGACCTTGAAGGTGAAATCCGGGTCTTCTGCGCGCCCCAGGTTGAGGTAGGAAATCACCCCCGCGCCCATCAACACGATAATTAGAAACAACACCATCTGCTGGTGCGCCAGCGCCCAGGCGGAAAGATTCGGCCCCTTCATTGAGCGCTGCCGCTCTCGATAGCGCGGATTTTTTCCCCTGCCGCCAGCCGGTGCACCCCGTTGCTGACGATGCGCTCGCCCGCCGCGAGTCCGCCGGCGATGACTGCGCCGTTATCGCGGTATGCGGCAACCTGCACCGGACGCAGGCTGATGGTACGGTCAGCTGCGACGATCCACACCGCCGTCTGTTTGCCCTGCTGGAAAATTGCGCTCAGCGGTATCAGCAGGCCATCGCTCTTTTTGTTCGCAGTGAAACGCACCCGCGCCGTCATACCCAACGCAGCAGCCGGGTTGGGTTGGGGCAGCGCCACGCGCGCCGCATAAGTGCGGCTGAGCGGGTCGGCCGCCGGAGCCAGTTCGCGCAGGCGACCGACAAACAGTGAGCCCGCATTGTTATCGGCCAACAGCGTGATTTCGGCGACAGCACCAACTTTGAGATTGGCCAACTGCGATTCCGGTATCGCAATCGCCACTTCGCGCTCGCCATCCTGCGCCAGGCGCAGCACCGGCTGCCCGGCAGTGACCACCTGCCCTGCCTCCGCCAGGATTGCAGCAACTACCCCCGCGCGGTCAGCGCGTAGCGCAGTGTAATCGGACTGGTTGCGCGCCAGCCCGGACTGCGCGGCGGCAGCCTTAAGCGCTGCCTCCCTGGTATCCAGCGCCGACTGGCTGACAAAACCTTTGCCGCGCAGTTCGCGGTAGCGTTTCGCATCGGCTTCGGCCAGCTGATATTGAGCTTCAGCCGAGCCGAGCTGCAAACCGGTATCGCCGGAATCGAGGCTCATCAGCACTTGCCCTGCTCTGACCTGCGTGCCCGTATCCACCAGCCGTTCAATTATTTTTCCGCCGATGCGAAACCCCAGTTGCATCTCGTGGCGCGCGCGAATTTCGCCGCTATAGGTATTGCCGCCAGCCGTTGCGGCAGAACCCACTGCCATGGTTAAAGCCGGTCGTTCGATTTTTGCCACCGGGGCAGATTCCTTGCCGCACCCAACCAGAACAGGCACAAAAATAAATAGCAAAATACTGGGCTTCATACTGATTTCGGATAGTGTGAAATGGATAAGCAATGTAGGGGCAGTGCCGGTGGCTGTCAACCGAAGAAATACAGGCTCATTCGATCAACCTAGAAAACCCGTTTACCCACGAAAACCACGAATAAATTCAGATGCACGCAACGATTAGCGGCAGCACCCGATGGGTGGATTACAAAGCCAGAGTACCAATTGATTATCAACACGCTTGGTAAAAACCACTGGCTTTAGCCGGTGACGTTGACTTTAATGTATTGACTCATGCGCGCTTAGGCAGGTGCGCTTGACGACTTTAGTCGTCGCACCTGACTGCGCTAACCCACCTGCTTTAGCAGGTGGTAGTTCAGTTACTTCTTGGCTTTTGTGGATGAAAAGAGGTTTTAACCCTTTATACATGCGGGTTAATAAAGCAATCAAGGAACACTAAAAACATCTTTATGGTGCTGGAGAGAGGAATCGAACCTCCGACCTACGCGTTACGAGTGCGTTGCTCTACCAACTGAGCTACTCCAGCACAAACGGGGGCAATTATAGAGGACGCGCTGCCACAAGGGAATATTTAATAACATTCAAAGCTGCAATGTTTTGGGCAGCGGAAACACAACATTTTCCCGGATGCCTTTCAGCTCCGTGACGCTGTCCGCGCCCATCTCGCGCAGGCGCGCGACCACACCCTGCACCAGCAACTCGGGAGCAGATGCACCCGCGCTGATGCCGATACACGATCTCCCATCAAACCATTCCGACCGCAACTCGTCCGCATCATCCACCAGATAGGACGGCACGCCGACTTTCGCCGCGACTTCGCGCAAACGGTTGGAATTGGAGCTGCTCGGCGAGCCTACCACGATCACTACATCGCATTGTCTGACCAGCAGCTTGACCGCGTCCTGGCGGTTTTGCGTGGCATAGCAGATGTCGTCCTTTCTGGGGCCGGTAATGAGCGGGAAACGTTTTTTGAGCGCGGCAACAATGCTGCTGGCATCGTCCACCGACAGCGTGGTTTGCGTGACAAAAGCGAGATTGTTTTCATCGTTCACCTTGAGACCGGCAACCTGCGCGGGCGATTCGACCAGATAAATGCCTCCATCGCACTGCCCCATCGTGCCTTCCACTTCCGGGTGTCCCGCATGGCCGATCATGATGATTTCCTTGCCCTGCCCGCGCATCCGCAACACTTCGACATGCACCTTGGTCACCAGCGGGCAAGTCGCGTCGAATACCGTCAGGCCGCGCGCTTCGGCCTCGCGGCGCACCGACTGCGGCACGCCGTGCGCGCTGAAAATCAGGATGCTGCCGGGCGGCACATCGGCCAGATCCTCAATGAATACCGCGCCTTTCCGGCGCAAATCATCCACCACGAATTTGTTATGCACCACCTCGTGGCGCACGTAAATCGGCGCGCCATGCAAAGCCAGCGCGCGCTCGACGATAGTAATGGCACGATCCACGCCAGCGCAGAAACCGCGCGGATTAGCCAGCAGCAGATCCACGTTTTTTCTCCGTAAAGCTGTCCCATATCATCAGGAATGCGCCGCAGGTAATCGCGGAATCGGCGAGGTTGAATGCCGGAAAATAATGCTCATTCCAGTGGAAATGCAAAAAATCCACCACATAGCCATAGGCGATACGGTCGATCAGGTTGCCCAATGCGCCGCCGAGGATCAGGCTCAGCGCCAGGGAAAACAGGGGTTGGGTAGCGTGCTTGCGTAACAGCGAGACGATCCACACCGAGGCGATGACCGCGATGATGCTGAACAGCCAGCGTTGCATCCCGCCCGCATCGCTGAGAAAGCTGAACGCCGCGCCGGTGTTATGCGCCAGCACCAAGTCGAACACGCTGAGGATGGTGAGGCTTTCGCCATAGGCAAAATGACTGGTGATCCATGCCTTGCTCAACTGGTCGAGCACAATGACCAGCGCGCTCAACCACAACCAGCGATTAAGCATACCGCCGCTTTCCGTTCTCGACATCGTCTCCCGTGCAACATGAAACGCAACGCCCACACCATGCTGGGTGCTCCAGATTACTGCCCACATCTTCGCGGTAATGCCAGCACCGCTCGCACTTGTTATGTGCGCTCGGTGTTACTTCGATACGAAAATCGTTGTTTTCCTGCTTATGTAACGTGGCGCGTGAGGTGATAAACACAAACTTCAAATCTTCTCGGATTCGTGCCAGCGATCCGTAAATTGTCCCAGAAGCGTAAATATCCAACTCTGCCTGTAGCGACGATCCCAGCAAACCTTGCGCGCGTTTTTCCTCGATCTGTTTATTGGCAATCTCCCTGGCATTACGGATATTTGACCAATCTTCATCAAAACTTTCATCCACGGTTATTTCAGGCAGCTCGTACCACGCCCCTTCAAAAATGCTTGTATCCTGCTTGCCGCTCAACACCTCCCACGCCTCCTCTGCCGTAAAGCTGAGAATCGGCGCCATCAGGCGCACCAGGCTATGGGTGATGTGGTACAGCGCATTCTGCGCGGAACGGCGTGCAGCGGAATTTTCTCCGGCGGTATACAGACGGTCTTTCAGGATATCGAGGTAGAAACCGCCCAGATCCTCGGAACAAAAAGTCTGCAATTTTTGCGCGATCCAATGAAACTCGTACTTGGCGTAATCCTTACAAATGACATCCTGTAATTTTTGCATTTTCGCCAACGCATAACGGTCGATCTCCAGCCACTGCTCCACCGGCAAGGTATGCTGCTGCGGATCGAAATCCGAAATATTGGCGAGCAGGAAGCGCAACGTGTTGCGGATACGCCGGTAGCTCTCCACCACGCGCTTGAGGATTTCGTCGGAGATGGTCAGCTCGCCGGAGTAATCGGTCAAAGCCGCCCACAGGCGCAGAATGTCAGCGCCGAGCGTGTCGAAAATTTTCTGCGGGGCGATCACGTTGCCCTTCGATTTACTCATCTTGTGGCCGCTGCCATCCACCACGAAGCCGTGCGTCAGCAAAGCCTTGAAAGGCGCGCCGCCATTGATCGCACAGCCGGTCAGCAAGCTGGACTGGAACCAGCCGCGATGCTGGTCGGAACCTTCCAGATACAGGTCAGCCAGATGATCTTTGGCTGAATGCAAGTCTGCGCGGCGCTGCAACACGGACGCATGCGTGACGCCCGAATCGAACCACACGTCCAGCGTGTCGGAAAGTTTACGGTAGTGCACCGCCTCCCCGCCCAGCAAGTCCACCGAGTTCAGGCTGAACCACGCCTCGATGCCGTCGCGCTCGACCAGTTTGGCGACCTGTTCCAGCAATTCCGGCGTGCGTGGGTGGAGCTGCATCGTCTCCTTATGCACAAAAAACGGCATCGGTACACCCCAGTTGCGCTGACGCGACACGCACCAGTCTGGACGGTTCTTGATCATCGCCTCGAGGCGGGCGCGTCCCCAAGCGGGAAAGAATTCGGTATGTTCGACGGCGCGGTTAGCGAGGTCGCGCAGGCTTGCGCCATTAGGCTGCGCATGCGTCGCGCCATGTTCGCGTTTTTCCTGCACCAACTCTTCCGCTGCCGATAGCGCCGAGTCCTGCCCTCTGTTATCCATGCCGATGAACCACTGCGGCGTGGAACGGAAAATGATCGGTGTCTTGTGCCGCCAGCAATGCGGATAGCTGTGCTGCATCTTTTCCAGGTGCAATAAATGCCCGCTGGCCTGCAATGTATCGACCACCACGTCGTTGACCTTCCACACGAACAGCCCCGCCAAAGCGGTTCCCCCCGCAGGAGGCGTACTGGAGATGAACTTGCCGTCGTCGCCGACTGGATTATCGGTCGGCAGGTCGTATTTCTGGCCGATGAAATAATCGTCCAGACCGTGCGCCGGTGCGGTATGCACCAGCCCGGTACCCGCCTCCAGCGTGACATGTTCGCCGCAGATAATCGGCACGGTGCGCTCATTGAACGGATGTTGCAGCGGCAACATTTCCAGCGCCGCACCTTTGCAATGCCCAACCACATCACCGCTCAGTTGATAGCGTTGCAGGCAGCTTTCCATCAACTCCGCAATCAGCAGCAGATAACCTTTTCCGGTTTTGACCAAACGATATTCATGCTCGGGATGTACGCTCACCGCCTGGTTGGCGGGCAGCGTCCACGGCGTGGTGGTCCATATCACCGCATATATTTTGGCATCGCCCGGCAGCGACACGCCGAACGCTTTTTCCAGCGCGGGTCTGTCCTTGACCTCGAAACCCACGTCGATCGCGGGCGAGGTCTTATCCTCATATTCCACTTCGGCCTCGGCCAATGCCGACTGGCAATCCAGGCACCAATTCACCGGCTTGCGCCCCTGATACAAATAGCCGCGCTCGTAGATGGTTCCGAGCGCGCGCATAATGTCGGCCTCGGTCTTGAAGTCCATCGTCAGGTAGGGGTGCTCCCAGTCACCCAGCACGCCGAGGCGGATGAAGTCTTTTTTCTGCCGCTCGATCTGTTCCTTTGCATAGGCGCGGCACAATTCGCGGAACTGCGACGGAGGAATCGCCTTGCCGTGTTTCTTCTCCACCTGCAACTCGATCGGCAGGCCGTGGCAGTCCCATCCCGGCACATAAGGCGCGTTGTAGCCATCCAGCGTCTTGCTCTTGACGATGATGTCCTTGAGGATCTTGTTCACCGCATGGCCGATGTGGATATCGCCGTTGGCATACGGCGGGCCATCGTGCAGGATGAATTTGCCTTTAGGCGCGTTCTTTTTTGCTTCACGAATTTTCTGGTAGCGTTGCTGTGTCTGCCAGCGCGCCACCATTTGCGGCTCGCGTTTGGCGAGGTCGCCGCGCATGGGAAATGGGGTGTCGGGTAAGTTCAGGGTGCTCTTGTGGTCGGTCATCTTTATTCCAAAACAAAATCCATCAAAAATCCTGTCATTAAACAGCTCCTGCGATGCCGGTTCCAGATTGCCTGACGCCCGCAGGACGCAATAACCAGCGGCTTAGCCAAAGCAAATCTCGTCGAAGTAGCGGATTGTCTGCCGGAGGTTCAGGTGGGCGGTATAACGCCTTATTACAACCAGCGCATCATGCCCATTTCAAACCGTTGTGTCAGCATCTCATGGTAGGGATACACGCGAATGCGGTATTCCAGCTTGCCGCATTGTTCCGGACATATTTCCAGTGCAAATATATTTGCACCTGCTTCAGTTTTCGTGCCGGTATCTTCAAAACAATAGCGACGCGAATTGTCCAGCCTCTCGCGCCTGGTGGATAAGTTCAGCAACATCTCCACGGCAACATCACCCGACTGTAGCCCGTTCAGCTTGACCGCCACTTCAAAGCGCAGGCTATCGCCGTAGGTGATCTCCCGCTGCTCCGTATCCAAGCGGTGCAGCACGACACCCGTCCATGCATCGCGGACACGCGCTTTCCACCGGGCAACGACATGCGAGTTCTTGCACTGGTCTTCCCTATATAAGCGATGCTGGTTGCTGGCCGGCAGGTAGCACTTCGCCAGATATTCGCCCACCATGCGCTTGGAATTGAAGCGCGGCATGATGCTGGACATCGAGCGTTTGGACATCTTCACCCAGTTCGGCGAAAAACCCATCTTGCCATGTTCGTAGTAGAGCGGCACGACATGATCCTGCAACAATTCGTATAAGGTTCGTGTTTCTTCGCGCGTACGCGCCTCTTCATTCAACGATTCCGATACCGGCTTGATCGCCCAGCCATTCTTGCCGTCATAACTCTCGCCCCACCAGCCGTCCAGCACCGACAGGTTGATACTGCCATTCATGCCAGCCTTCATGCCGGAAGTACCGCTTGCTTCAAGCGGATACAGCGGGGTGTTCAGCCAGACATCCACACCTGAAACCAGCTTACGCGCCAAGGCCAGGTCATAACCTTCCACCATCAATATCTTGCCGATAAACTCGGGCATCTTGGAAATATGCGTGATATGGCGGATCAGGTCTTGCCCCGGAACATCTGCAGGATGCGCCTTGCCGGCAAAAATAAACACGGCGGGGCGTTCCGGGTTATTCAAAATCTCCCGCAGCCAATTGAGATCGCCAAACAGTATGGTCGCGCGCTTGTAGGTCGCAAAACGGCGCGCGAAACCAATGGTGAGGATGTTCGGGTTTTCCGGGTTGACATACTTGAGCAGGCGATCCAAGTGCGCCTCGGAACCGTGATTGCGAAAGTGCTGCGCGCTGATGCGCTCGCGCACCATGTTCAGCATCTTGGCCTTCAGCGTCTGGCGCACACTCCAGAACAAGTGGTCCGGAATACGACCGACGCCTTCCCAGAAATCCACGTCGTTCATGCGTGCGCTCCACTCCATCCCTAGCTGGCGTTCCAGCAGTTCGATCCATTCGGTCGCAAGGAAAGTCGGCGCATGGACACCGTTGGTGACATAAGTCATCGGGTTTTCCTTGTGCTCGATCTCCGCCCACATGTCGCCGCAAATTTTCGCCGACACATCGCCGTGGATGCGCGACACGCCGTTGTTGAAACGTGTGCCGCGGATGGCCAGCGCCGTCATGTTGAAATCCGGGCTGTTCCGGGTGCGGCCAAGCGCGAGGAATTCATCGCGGCTCAATTTAAATTCTGGGTAATAGTGCTCGAAGTAGGCCTGCACCATGCCTTCGCTGAAATGGTCATGCCCGGCCGGCACCGGCGTATGCGTGGTAAAGATGGTGTTGGCCGCCACGCATTCGAGCGCGGATGCGAAATCCATATCCTCCTCGGCCATCTTCTGGCGAACCCGTTCAAGCACCAGAAATGCCGCATGCCCTTCGTTGATGTGCCATACCGTCGGCCTCAAGCCGAGCTCTTGCAGTGCGAGCACCCCGCCGATGCCGAGCACGATTTCCTGCTCTATGCGCGTAACCTTGTCGCCGCCATACAGGCGGTGCGTGATGTCGCGGTCGTGCGCATTATTGCTTTCCAGGTTAGTGTCCAGCAGATACAGCGTGATGTGGCCGATCCGGACTTGCCAAATTTTGATATCGAGCTTGCGGTTGGGCAAATCCACCGAAGTGTAGGCTTCGGTACCGTCGGCGCGCCTGGATGGGGTAATCGGCAAGTCTTCAAAATAAGAATCGTGGTTGGTGGCGATCTGGTTGCCGTCGCCGTCTATAGTTTGATGGAAATAACCCTGGCGATACAGCAAACCGACGCCGACAAACGGCAAGCGCAGGTCGCTCGCCGCCTTGCAGTGGTCTCCCGCCAGAATGCCAAGGCCGCCGGAATAAATCGGCAGGCTTTCATGAAAACCGAATTCGGCGCAAAAGTAGGCAACCAAATCTTCCTTGTGCAGCAAATCCGAGCCGCGCGGCGGTAAACAGTGGTCGTGATATGTATCGTAGGCCGCAAGAACGCGGTTGAAATTACCGATGAATACCTGGTCCTCCGCAGCATCCAGCAGGCGTTGCTCATCCACGCGCTTCAAAAATGCCTTCGGGCTCTGTCCGGTGGCTTTCCACAAACCCGGATGAAGGCGCGCAAACAGCGCGCGGGTGGGACGATCCCAGCTATACCAGAGATTGTTCGCGAGTTCCTCAAGGCGCGCCAGACGCGCGGGAATTTTCGGGCGAACTTGCAATATGTATGATGTGCTTTTTTCCATAGCTCTAGCTCTAAAAAGTACCTCAGAAGTCCCTAATTGTGAGCAGCTCCAAGGCGGAATATAAATACCGTTAAAATGTACTCAAAACAATTCACATTCCAACTGCTACGTTACCATGGACGCTGCGATGCACGAGAAGGCCGATTATAACGCAGGCTTCCATAACAAAACCGATTACAAAACCTGACATTTTTAAAATGGTGGCAACATGTACGAATGGTGGGCGCTACGGTCGGCCATACCGCTCCAGAACACACCGTCAATCACTACAAATACAATTTATTACAATAAACCAGTTTCCGATAACATTGAGGCAGCTATACTGATACGGTATAAATCAACAAGATATGTCAATTGCCGTTAAACCAGAAATTTTCCGTGAAGTATCACGATACACCGGCACGGCTGTTCCAGACACTCCTGCGCCCTTGGGGCTTTTATTCTATGCATAATTTTGGCTCGCATGAAATATCCGGCTCCGATTAAATCACTGGCGAAACTGCCGGTTGCCTGCGCCCTGCTCTGTTTCTGTAGCGGCGCGGTTGTTGCCGGAGAAACCTCAGATCCTTTTGGTACGGAAGCTCTGTTGCCGCCCAAGCCCGCGCTTCGATCAGGAAGTGTAGTGGGAGACCCTTGCGTACCCATGCAGAATGGTGCGCTCAATTTACTGGACGTGGTCAATCTCGCGTTATGCAATAACCCGCAAACCCGCGAGGCATGGATAAATGCGCGGATACAGGCGGCGCAGGTCGGCGTGAGCAAGGCGAGCTATTTGCCCAGTCCCAGCCTGACCGCCTCGGGAACCCGCAGCAGGGTGGCCGGTTCGCCCAGCGTGGACCAGCGCAGCATCGGCTTGAGCCTTTCCTATCTGCTATACGACTTCGGTGCGCGCGCGGCCAATCTGGAGAATGCACGACAATTGCTGAATGCGACGACTGCAACACAGGACAGCACGATACAGGCGGTATTCCTCTCGGCGATACAGATTTTTTACCAGACGCAGGCGGCTCTTGC
>MGWP01000045.1:28013-28771 GCA_001801055.1 Gallionellales bacterium GWA2_55_18
CGCAAGCCACGCTGAACCGCATTACCGCCGATGGCAGCATGAAGAATTCAAAGGGTGCGCTGGCCAATATGCTCGGGCTGGACGCCAACCGGAATGTGCCGCTGGCAGTTGCAAACAGTTTTGCTGCAGAGCAAAGTGCCTTTACCTCCCCACGTTCCAGTCCGGTAAAGTTTGATGTCGCTCACAACGGCATTGCCGCTCACAACACTGACCCGACAAAGGGTACCGGCGATACAGGTGAGGCGGAAGCGCTGAAAATTGCCGAACGCGATGTCGCTGCACTGATTGAGGAAGCACGGCTGCACCGCCCGGATTTATATGCTGCGGCGGCACAAGCAAAAGCCGCCGAAGCCAATGCAGACGCGGCACGGGCTGCGGGTAAACCGTCTATCTCCCTGACCGCGTCAACCAATCAAAGCAGCAGTGCGGGCGTCACCTCACGCGGCTCATCCGCCGGCCTCACCCTGAGTGTGCCGATTTTTTCCGGCTTTGCATCAACCTATCGTATTCGCGCTGCCGAAGCGCAACTGGAAGCAAAAAATACGCAACTCGAACGGTTGCGCTTGCAAGTCGCGCTGGATGTCTGGACGGCTTACCAGAATCTCGCCACCGCGACACAGTCGCTACGCTCGACGGCTGACTTGCTGAGCAGCGCCGAACAATCGGAACGCGTCGCACTCGGCCGCTACAAGGCCGGGGTAGGCAGCATGCTGGACGTATTGAATGCGCAAAGCGCCCTGGCCAGCGCGCGCCAGCAG
>MGWP01000045.1:28889-29134 GCA_001801055.1 Gallionellales bacterium GWA2_55_18
TCTACATGGTTTCAGCGGAACAGCAATACCGCATGCAGCCCGTGGAAAAGGGCGACATCAGCCAGACCGTTTCGGCCAACGGCACGATCAATCCGGTGTCACTGGTGAATGTCGGCACACAGGTTTCGGGCACGGTGAAAAAACTGTATGTGGACTTCAACAGCAAGGTTGAAAAGGGGCAAGTCCTGCTGGAACTGGACGATGCGCTGCTCGCCGCACAGAAAAAGCAAAGCCAGGCCAACGTG
>MGWP01000046.1 GCA_001801055.1 Gallionellales bacterium GWA2_55_18
AGGCCGACATCGGTGCGCTGCGCAACAGCGGCTATACCGAGCCGTTCCTGAACGTCGAGCAGGGCGTGGCGAAGTACGTGGAGCAGATGCTTAAAATGGCTTCCTGATATGTATCCATCCATAGAGAATTTCGTCGGCAACACTCCGTTAGTCAGACTCAAGCGCATTCCCGGCGACACATCGAACGTCATCCTCGCCAAGCTGGAAGGCAATAATCCCGCCGGTTCGGTGAAGGATCGTCCCGCGCTGTCGATGATTGTGCGCGCCGAGCAGCGCGGCGACATCAAGCCGGGCGATACGCTGATCGAGGCGACCAGCGGCAACACCGGCATCGCGCTGGCAATGGCGGCGGCGGTGCGCGGCTATAAGATGATATTGGTGATGCCGGATAACCAGAGTATGGAGCGTCGCCAGACCATGCATGCGTTCGGCGCGAAACTGGTGCTGACAGCGAAAGAAGGCAGCATGGAGCTGGCGCGCGATACGGCAGAAAAATTGCGTGCCGAGGGTAAGGGCATCATCCTCGACCAGTTCGCCAACCCCGACAATCCGCTGGCGCATTATGAAGGTACCGCGCCGGAAATCTGGCGCGACACGCAAGGCAGACTCACGCACTTCGTCAGCAGCATGGGCACTACCGGTACCATCATGGGCTGCTCGCGTTTCTTCAAGGAAAAAAACCCCAACATCCAGATCATCGGCGTGCAGCCGGAAGAGGGCGCGCAGATACCCGGCATCCGCAAATGGCAGCTGGCCTATCTGCCGAAAATCTACGACGGAAAAAATGTGGACCGGCTGGAATACGTGAACCAGCCGGACGCGGAAGAATTGACACAAAGACTGGCGCACGAGGAAGGCATCTTCTGCGGCATCTCCTCTGGTGGCGCATTGGCCGTGGCGCTGCGCATTTCGCAACAGGTCGAGAACGCGACCATCGTGTTCATCGTATGCGACCGAGGGGATCGCTATTTGAGTACGGGCGTGTTTCCGGTGTGAGGTGGGTTGTTTAACGAAGCCGTAGGAGAAATTGATGGCTATCAAAAAATTCTGGAGGCACTCTTTCAGTTAGTCAGTTGAAACCCCCTCCCTTGCACATGTAGCGCGCGGGGGAGGGTTGGGGAGGGGCGTGTATTGGCTGGTGTGGCATAACTCTATAAATGGTACTTTAGAAAATTCCATCCACCTTGAAATGTGAGCCAATGATGTTGTGATTTGGGGTATGGTTACTCATTTTTGCTGAGCTCTTATCCCGCCAGAGCTAATTAAATAGTATCCGTTGCACCGGCTCCTTCCCGTTTTTCAGCAATTTGTCGAGAGCAGCCCGCGCCGCATCCGTGATGCCTTTTTGATTCCCCATTTCAATCAGTTTTTGTAATGCGCGTTCATATTGATAATCCGTTTCAAGCCAGTCTGCCGCGATATCTCCGGTGGCATGCTTGGTCAACTTCAGCATGCCAGATTTCACTTGCACCAGATATGCAAATGCCCTGCTTTTTTTTGCCACAATAGCGATGTGGCGCCTACGGTCCATCAATACCTGGCCGCAGGCTATATTGGCGGTTGAGGATGAAAGAAAATCCATAGTATGAAAATCGACGGGGTCTTTTGCCATCGCAATTTATGTATAAATGCACAATAGTGATTGTTATCGGCACATTTCCCACAAAATTTATTTATGGGTGAAAATCGTTTGCGGATAGTGCTGCAAAACCATTTCAACGAATACCAACCCAATATAGACGCGAAGTATGGCTGCATGGATAAAACAAGAGCCAGAAGAAATGATGCCGGACATGGCGAGTTCATCATCATGGGCGGCATTCTTGCTATGCCTGTTAGGTCGGTGGCTTTGACAGGCAAAGCCAGTCAGGCGATGACCACGCCCTTAGGGCGTGGTTTTTAATTTGTTAATAAAACATGAAGTTGCATTGACTCGGGGGTTCACCTGGTAGGTATCAATTTATCGCACGAAGTCCTTTGAATTCTTTCGTGTTTTCGCGGCTTTCGTGAACAACTTCTCTTTCTAGGTTCATGCATGGTGGGCGGTAGATTGCCTGAATCCCCATGAAAATATTATGGTGCAAAATTATGTTTGAGGTATTCTTCTGGGGGGAGAATATGCATTATCGCTGATTTTTTAGAGAGCACTGGAATAAGCCAATGAATCGGAGGCGTTAACCATGAAACTACTTAAGCTTGAAGCGGGAGATTTCTGGGGCGGTTTTGCCGCGATGCTTGTTGCGCTACCTTCGGCCATTGCTTTTGGCGTCACCATCTATTCGCCTCTCGGCGCTTCTTATGCGGCGCAGGGTGCACTGGCTGGCATTCTCGGTGCGACTGCGCTTGGCCTTATTGCGCCAGCGCTGGGCGGCACCAATAGGCTCATCACCGCTCCTTGCGCGCCTGCGGCGGCGGTGCTGTCTGCATTTGCCATTGAATTCATGCATGGCGGAGGCAATCTCGAATCCGCTTTGCTGATGGTGTCGATGCTGGGGTTACTTGCCGGGCTGTTGCAGATTTTTTTTGGCATGGTGCGTCTCGGGCGTTTGATCGAATACATGCCTTATCCCGTGGTGAGCGGTTATTTGTCCGGCGTCGGCCTCATCATCATCGGCAGCCAAGTACCAAAATTTCTGGGTGCGCCCAAGGGAGCGCACTTTTGGGAATCGCTCGCCGCGCCGGGGATATGGAAGTGGCAGAGCATGGTTGTCGGGGCAGTGACCATAGGTGTGATGCTCGCTGCACCACGTGTTACGAAGGTCGTGCCAGCAGCCATACTCGCACTGCTGGCGGGTGTGCTTGCCTATTTCGGACTCGGGCTGGCGGACCCGGCATTGCTTACGCTGGAAGGCAATCCGTTTGTTGTCGGATCGCTAGGCGGTGGCGGCAGTTTTACCGATGCTATGGCGAGCCGCTGGCATGCCATGGGCAACATAGGTCTCGATCAGATCAAGAGCATCGCAGTCCCCGCGCTGACGCTGGCCGTGCTGCTTTCCATCGACACGCTGAAGACATGTGTGGTGCTTGATGCGTTGACGCGCTCACGCCACAAATCAAACCGCGAACTGATCGGTCAGGGTTTTGGCAATGTCGCTTCCGCCGTGATCGGCGGGATCCCCGGTGCCGGCACGATGGGGGCGACACTGGTCAATATCTCCAGCGGCGCAGTGAGCCGTTTCTCGGGTGTCTTTGAAGGGGTGCTGGCATTGGTCGCCTTCCTTATTCTCGGCGCATTGATCTCCTGGGTGCCGGTGGCGGCACTTGCCGCGATCCTGATGGTCATCGGTGTGCGCATGATTGACCGTCACAGCTTCCAGTTCCTCAAGCAACGCTCCACAATACTCGATTTCGCCGTCATTGCCGCTGTTGTCGCCACGGCGTTGACTGTGAGTCTGATCGCCGCGTCGGGTATAGGCATCGTACTCGCAGTGTTTCTGTTCATCCGCGAGCAAATCGGCGGTACGATCATACGCCGCAAGCTTCACTGTAACGAGACTTTTTCGAAACGGGTGCGGACACATGAAGAAATGGAAATTCTTGTTGCGCGCGGCGAGCGCGGTGTTGTCATCGAGCTTCAGGGCAGCCTGTTCTTCGGTACCACCAACCAGCTTTACTCGGCGCTGGAACCGGAGCTGAAAACGCGAGATTATGTCATCCTCGATATGCGCCGCGTGCAGTCCGTCGATGTCACCGCCGCTCACATGCTGGATCAAGTCAAGGATATGCTTACCGAGCATCACGGTTTTCTCATCTTTAGCCAACTGCCGCAGAACCTGCCTTCGGGCCGCGACATGCAGCAGTATTTCGATCAGGTCGGCTTGGTGCGCCCGGAAAGCCCGGTGCGCGTGTTCGGCGAACTCGACGAAGCACTCGAGTGGGTCGAGGATCGCATTCTTGAGGATGCTGTTTGTGAGCTTGGTGAACAGGAGGCGCTTTGGCTTAGCGAGATCGAGTTGTTCAAGGGTCGCAAGGAGCAAACGCTGGCCGCTTTGGAGCAAAGGATGGAAAAGCGTTCTTATAAAGCTGGCGACAAAATTTTCAAGCGTGGCGACACTA
Organism: Gallionellales bacterium GWA2_55_18; assembly: GCA_001801055.1. Lineage (GTDB taxonomy): Bacteria > Pseudomonadota > Gammaproteobacteria > Burkholderiales > Gallionellaceae > Gallionella. The sequence goes on from MGWP01000046.1 coordinate 4,057, forward strand.
GCGACGAGCTTTTCCTGATCCGCAAGGGGGCGGTACGCATTATGTTGCCGATTTCGGAGAAACAGAGCCATCACCTCGGCACATTTGGTCGGGGGGCTTTTTTCGGTGAAATGGCTTTTCTCGATGGAGATGTGCGCTCTGCCGATGCGGTGGCATTTTCCGACACAGAACTCTATGTGCTTTCGCGCAAAACTTTCGAGGCATTTGCCGAGGAACACAAAAAACTTGCCCTTGGTCTGATGGAAGGCCTTGCCAGCGTACTCGCGAGCCGTTTGCGTTATACAAATGCGGAATTGCGGGTGCTAGAGTCCTAGCACGACGAGATATATGGCTCGAAGCGACTGCGGTTTTTTGGAGTCGGCCAGTGCCTGTTGAAAAAGAACTCAAGGAGCTTTTTCGATCTTAATCATCTGGTTAGAAAGAATTGCGGCATGGTGTCGCGCCTTGGTTAAACCTAAAAACGGCAATTCATCATGATGGGCTAACTAGTTTTTCATATCTCTAAGCCGGACAAGCCGGAACCAAACAGGGTTTTACGCGGAGGCGCGGAGACACAGAGAAAAAACAAAGCAGGCGGAAGCCTATATTATTTGCGCCCTCCGCGCCTCCGCGTGAGAAAATCTTGTCATGTTTTGGCATCATTTGACTGGTAAGTGACTAACTCTTCCCCTTGCAGGGCGAGTAGATGCCTTGCACTCCCAAGTAAGTGCGCTCTGCCGGGCGCACCAAAAAAACGACACGCGAAGGTGTCGTCTGGTGTTTGTGGAATCACATTATTAGTGCGCTGCCTGCGCCGAGCGTTTCCAGCGGCTGCCACTTGCCCTGTTGCACTTGATATAGCGTGATCGCACCGCCTTGCAGATCACCTTTTGCATCAAAGCGAATTTTTGCGGTCACGCCGTCGTGGCTGATTTTGGCAAGCTCAGGCAAGTATTTTGCCGGTTCCACCGAATCGGCTTTTTGCATCGCCGCAATCATCGCATTCACCGCGTCGTAACAGTACGGCGCATACAGTTGGATCGGCTGGTATTTTGCGACGAAACGCGCTTCAAACTCCTTTCCGCCCGGCATCTTGGTCAGCGGCACGCCCGGCAGCGAGGCATAAGCCCCTTCCGCGGCATTGCTTGCCAGTTTGATGAATTCCGGCGTATAGCCGCCGTCGCCCATCATGAATTTCAGGTTCAGCGCGAGTGCTTTAATTTGCTTTGCCATCGGCCCGGCCTGCGGATCCATGCCGCCGTAGAACAATAAATCCGGTTGTTTGCCTTTCACTGCGGTCAGCACCGCAGTAAAGTCCACCGCCTTGTCGTTGGTATATTCATGCGCGACGATTTGCGCACCGTTTGCCTGCGCCGCCTTGATGAATTCGTCGGCCAACCCCTGTCCGTAGGCAGTGCGGTCATCGATTACCGCAATTTTTTTCGCTCCGAGATTTTTCGCGGCATATTCGCCCAGCACACGGCCTTGCTGCGCATCGTTCGCCATCACGCGGAACGCCGTCTTGAAACCCTGTGCGGTGTAATTGACCGCAGTGGCGGAAGGGGAAATCTGCACGATGCCGTTGTCGCTATAAATCTTCGAGGCGGGAATAGTCGTGCCGGAATTGAGGTGGCCAATGATGCCGCTTACCTTGTTGTCCACCAGTTTCTGCGCAACGATGGTGGCGGTCTTGGGGTCGGCCTGATCGTCCTCGCTGATAAGCTCGAAATGTATTTTGCGACCACCGATCACGATGCCTTTGGTGTTGGCATCGTCTATCGCCATGCGCGTGCCGCTTTCGTTGTCCTTGCCGATATGCGCCTGATTGCCAGTCAGCGGTGCGGCGGCTCCGATGCGTACCACTAGGTCACCGGAAGCGGCAGCCCGGTCGGAAGACGATTTACCGCATGCCCCCAGTGTCAATACCAGAGCGGCAAGCAATAGCGGACGAGCAAAATGAAATGGCATGGTATCCCCCTGAAAAATTCTTATGGATTATGCGGAGCAAGCACACAGCCTGTCAATTCTAATGCGATCAGATAGAGGCTTTTCACCTCCAAGTAAGTGTGCCCTGCCGGGCGCACCAAAAAAAGGGCGATCAACTGATCGCCCGAATAGGAGGAGAGTATGAAAAGTTGCGTTGTTTCCAACTATTAACCTCAACACTCGGCGCGGACTATATCGGCTCACTTCAATAATTCATATATGCCGAAATATCTATATATTTCGACCTAGTCCGAATATTTCATACACCCCCACAGTCAAGGCGTTTGCCATGAATTTGTCTTGCACAGAGGCAAATGGCAGCGAAATTCCAAGATTTTTTGCGGTTTTCCAGATTTTGGACGGACTTTTCCCTACCCCCGCAGCATCATCGTGGCGGGGTTGCACTCATTGAGTGCTATCTGGACATGATGCGTTTCGCCGCGAGGCGGAAGATGTCTTGATGGGGAAACGCGCTGGCAAAAAAGAAGCGAACGCAGCGGGTGTTGCGTACGATTACGGTACCCAGCTTGAGCAAGCGTGCGCGTATCGTGCCTGCCTGGGCACGGGCCAGTTCGGTGCCCGCCAGACCGATGGCGCGTAGCCGTTCCATCAGCACATAGGCCAATGATGCCAGCAGCAGGCGGAATTGGTTCGGCCACCACAGATGGCAACTGGTGCGGTCGGCAAACAGGCCCAGCTGGCATTCCTTGATGCGGTTCTCCATCTCGCCGCGCGCGCAGTAGCCGCGCTCGTAGAGTTCCTGTGGCGTGTTCCCTAATGTGGTCACCACGAAGCGCTGGTTGGCTCCCAGCTCGTTGTGTTCGGCTTTGACGATGACACGCCGCAAGCGCGGCCAGGAACCGGCTTGATAGGCAAACTCGCCGAAGTGGCGCTGCGGTAATGGCATTTTCTCAAACGCCGTTTCCGCCGCGCCGCACCAGCTTGCCGAGAGCGTATGCAGCCGCAAATTCTTTGCCAGGCCGATAACGTAATCGACTCCGTTGCGTTCGCACCACCCCATCAACAGCGGGCGACAAAAACCGGAATCGCCCCGGAACAGGATGCGCATACCGGGCCAGGCCTCGCGCAGGCGGCCCACCAGCAGCTTGAGGATTGCCGCCGCATGCAGCGCCGCATCCTTGTTCGCAACCAGATTCTATGCGGGTTTCAAGTCTGCGCCGCCCCCTTTTACGTGAACTATTTGGGCTAGTACCAATGCATAAATGTACAAGGTACCTCTAAAAGTTCAGAGTTCGTCCAAATACAGGACGCGGAAAAAATTACACCGCACCGCATATGCATATGCATGCTATGACCTACCGTTCCAAAAAACAGCACCCTGCCCTGAGTCAATATTCAGCCGACACGCGCACATCTGGGGTTTGACAGGTAGAACGAAGTCGAAGATACTTAAAATACCATAACGGAATTTTTTATCTCATTGAATTTACAAAATCTTATTTGATACATGAAAGACGATCCAAGCAAAGAGGCTGTACGCTGCCTGCAGGTATTGATCGCTCGCGAAACCGGCGCGCCTCTCAAATACGCCGCCGAAGCAGAGATGAAATCTATCATTCAGCATGCGTGCGGGGCTGACGGCGAGGGTAGCGCGGCAGGCCCAGAGCATTCCTTCGTGCGGTGCGAAGTCACCATTCTGCTTGCCGACCTGAGGGGGTTTACCTCTATCACTGCCGCGCTTCCTGCCGGAACGGTAATTGCAATGCTCAATCGCTGTTTGGGGCGAATGAACGAAATTGTTTTTCGTCATCATGGTGTCGTCGATAAATTCATGGGCGATTCCATCATGGTGCTGTTTGGCGCACCGGTCGAACACCCGGATGATGTACAACGGGCACTGACTTGCGCAATCGAGATGCAGCTCGCAATGGTGGAACTCAACAATCAAGGCCGCCCGGATGGCATGCCGGAGTTGTTCATGGGCATAGGCATCAATACCGGTAGCGTCATGGCCGGCAAGTTCGGGTCAAATTTCTATTCTGAATATACGGTGATCGGCGACGAAGTCAACCTTGCTTCGCGTATCGAAGCTTTCAGCCTGCGCGGCCAAGTGCTGATCAGTGAAAACACTTTTGATCACTGCCGCGATTTCGTCACTGTCAGCGAGGCGATGGAGGTATTTGTTAAAGGCAAATCGCAGCCGGTCAAATTGCGCGAGTTGTATGCGATCCCTTCACTAAACCTTGAAGTGCCACGTAAAGAAATCCGCCGAAGCCACCGTGTGGAAGTCAAACTTCCCTGCTCATTAAACTTTATTCAAAACAAGTTTGTGATGCCGGAAGTAATCAACGCTACCATTCTCGATATCGGCTATCACGGCATGCTGATAGAAATCGATCATCCGCTCAAGGCACTCGACGATGTAAAACTTGAATTTGATCTTCCTCTGGTCGACATCAAAGCAACCGACATCTATGCGAAAGTCGTCAAATTAAAGCATGACGGCAACCGCTCCTTTGCAGGATTGGAGTTCACATCAGTCAGCCCCGACACCAACATGAAGATTCAGTTGTTCGTGCAACTGCTGGTGACGGCGGCGGCATAGCTGTTTCATGATGCCGATGATCTGACAGATAGCGACGGCCAAATGGAGATTGCCGTGCTTGTAACCGGCGCTAAAGTCCAAGTAATTCTTGAAACCTCCTTACTTGAATAAACTCTTGATTGCGCCGCCAACTTTGCTGGTCGCAGCTGCCAGACTATCGAAGCTAAAACCGGCGGTAAGTTTCTGCTTGAGCGCATCGGCAATGACCTGTCCAAGCTCCCCCGAGGTGACACCGCCCTTCGCTTTACCAATGTCATTGAGAACGATGTCCGGTAAAGGCACGGCAACGGTCTTGCCGGCAAGGATAGGCGCGCTGGCTTCGGCTTTCGCATCGCGAACAAGCAACTGTTCGACGATAAACTTCTTGCCGCCAGTGTTCTTTTCATCCGGTTTTGCAGAGCCCAGATAATTGGCGATGTTTTTCTGGATAGCATCGAAGTTAGTCATCTGCTCCCCCTTTTCATAGATCACGTTGGGGGCGGCGATGACAATCTTGCGTATCACGACGACATCCGTAGTTAGCGTGCTCATATCCACCACCACGTCGATCTTGGCTACTTTTAGCGCGTGCGATGTCTTGAATCCGGTCGGATTGCCAATCTCCAGATTGCTGATGATGGTCTGCCCATCGGTGGTGCGAATTTCTACCGCACCGATCTTGAGGCTGGCTCCTGTCATGGCACTGCCATAGTGTTCGATGGCACTTTTGACCAAACCATCCAGTGAGCCGCGTAAAAAAAACGCTATACCCAAAAACAGCAGTACGGCGAGCGCGAAAGCCATCAGGCCTTTTTTTATCAGGTCATTTTTTGTCATGGCATAGTTTCCTTTAGTGGTTTATGTGCCGGAACTGCGCGATTTATCACGGCGCGGCTATAGTTTAAAATTGAATTACCCGCAATATCCGGCGGTTTGTGCAGCCGAATTATACCGGCTTATAAACTGGCAAGATTTACCCGCCAGGATGTCATTCGCCCAGATGTCATCCACCCAGATACGCGCTTTGTACGGCATCGCTGCCGAGCAGTTCGCCAGACGCGCCGGATAAGGTGATTGCACCGCTTTCCATCACGTAGCCGCGCTTGGCGGTTTGTAAGGCAAGTTTGGCATTTTGCTCGACCAACAGGATGCTCATGCCAAGCGCTGCAATGTCGCGAATGGTTTCGAATATTTTTTGCACCATCAGCGGAGCCAGCCCCATGCTGGGCTCGTCCAGCATCAGCAGGCGCGGGTGGCTCATCAGCGCGCGCGCCATGGCGACCATCTGTTGCTCGCCGCCGGACAGCGTTCCGGCAAGCTGACCCCGGCGTTCGGCAAGGCGCGGGAATAAGGCGTACATGCGTTCCAGATCGGTGGCGATTTTGTGCCGGTCATTGCGGCTGTATGCGCCCATCAACAGATTCTCCGCAACAGTGAGCCGCGCAAATACGCCGCGCCCTTCTGGAACCAACGCCATACCCATCGCCACGCGCCGGTGTGCGGCGACATCGTTCAGGTTATTGCCGTCGTATTTGATTTGCCCGCCAGCGGGGTGAAGCAGACCAGCCAGCGTTTTCAGCATAGTGGTCTTGCCCGCGCCGTTACTGCCAATCAGCGCGACCAGTTCACCCGCCCAGATATGCAGGTCGATGCCTTTCACCGCATGGATGCCGCCGTAGGCAACTTGCAGGTTGCGGACTTCGAGCAGCGGTGGAAGATTGGCTTCATGTGCCATCAAAGACCCTCTCACCCAGTTTTGTAGGTTGGGCAAAAGCCGAAGGCTGTGCCCAACGCGGCAATATGTTGGGCACGCTATGCCCTTCGATTAAGCTCAGGACACGCTTTGCCCAACCTATGAATTTATTCATCACCACCCCCGAGATAAGCGGCGATCACGCCGGGATTGAGGCGCACTTCTTCGGGTATGCCCTCGGCGATCTTTTTGCCGTAATCGAGCACCGCGACGCGGTCGCACAGCCCCATGATGAGTTTGACATCGTGCTCGATCAGCAGCACGGTGATGCCGCTGGCGCGAATCATCTGCAACAGCGCTTTGAGACTTTCGGTTTCGGTGGCATTCATGCCCGCCGCCGGTTCGTCGAGCGCCAGCAGCAGCGGATCGGTCGCCAGCGCGCGTGCAATTTCCAGGCGGCGCTGTTCGCCGTAAGAGAGATGCTTGGCCAGCGTTTGGCCGGGTTTTTCGATGCCCACATAATGCAGCAATTCACCGGCGCGTTTGGCGATGGCGCGTTCTTCGTTGCGCGTAGCCAGGTTGTGCAGCAACGCGCCGAACACCCCCGCACGGGTGCGCAAATGGCGACCGATCATCACGTTTTCCAGCGCGGTAAGATTGGCAAACAGGCGAATGTTCTGGAAAGTGCGCGCGATGCCGGCCTGCGCCAACACATGCGGTTTGCAAGCTTTATAACTATGGCCATTGAACTGGAATTCACCCGCATTCGCCTGATATAGCCCGGTGATGACGTTGAACAGCGTGGTCTTGCCCGCACCGTTCGGCCCGATCAGGCCGTAAATTTCGCCGCGCCGGATGTGCAGCGACACATCGGACAATGCGCTCAACCCGCCGAACTGTTTGCCGATGGACGAGAGTTGCAACAAGGGGAGTGCGGCGATGTTATTCATGCCGCTTCATCCGTATCCAGCTCGCGGCGCCGCACGCGCGACGGCAACAGCCCGGCGGGGCGATACAGCATCATCACGATCAGCGCGCCGCCGAACAGCAGCATGCGCAAACTCTCCGGGTCGACTACTGTCTTGCCGAACAGCGCCTGCTGCAATGGCACGATACCGTGACGTAACACTTCCGGCAACAGTGCCAGCAACACGCCGCCGAGAATTACCCCGGCGATGTTGCCCATGCCGCCCAGCACTACCATGCACAGCACCATGATGGATTCCATCAGGCTGAAACTTTCCGGGCTGACGAAGCCCTGAAATCCGGCAAACAATGTGCCGGATACGCCGCCGAACATTGCACCCATCGCGAACGCCAGCAGCTTGAGGTTGCGCGTGTTGATGCCCATCGCGGAAGCGGCGACCTCGTCCTCGCGAATCGCCATCCACGCACGACCGATGCGCGATTTCTCCAGCCGCCGCGAAATAAATATCACCAGCGCGGTAAAGGCGAGGAACAAGTAGAAATACAGGTGTACCGATGGCAGCGTAATGCCGAAGATTTCCTGCGAGGCATTCAGCGATACATCCGCTACCCTGATCGGATCGATGCGGCTGATGCCCTGCGGGCCATTGGTCAGGTTGAGCGGAGCATTCAGATTGTTCAGGAAGATGCGGATGATCTCGCCGAAGCCGAGCGTGACGATGGCGAGATAATCGCCGCGCAAGCGCAACGTCGGCGCGCCGAGCAATACGCCGAAACCGCCCGCCACCAAGGCCGCCAGCGGCAGCACGATCCAGAATGGCAGATGCACGCCGCCGGGAAATAATGATGGGAACGCCAGTGCCAGATGCGGCGATCCGGTCAGCGCGTAGCAATACGCGCCCACCGCGAAGAAGGCGATGTAGCCCAGATCTAGCAGCCCCGCCAAGCCGACCACGATGTTCAGTCCGAGCGCCAGCATGATGTAAAGCATCGCGAAATCCGCGATGCGCACCCAGCCGCGCCCGAGCAATGCGTCGGTGACAAATGGCAACAGCAGCAATGCGGCGAGCGCCAGCCAGAATACAATTTTCGCACGTTGGACAGGCAGCTTCATGGCTCGCCCTTTGATGCGCCTGTATGCACACCAGCGATGGGCGTAATTCGATTGTGCAATAAAAAGCGCCACACCGTAGGGTGCGTTTCACGCACCACCTTTGCTACAACGCTGGTGCGTGGAACGCACCCTACAAGAGCTTTAAGCGCGTTCGGCAATACGTTCTCCCAATAATCCCGACGGCCTGAACACCAGCACCGCAATCAGTACGAAAAAGGCGAACACATCCTGATAATGGCTGCCGAGAAACCCGCCGGTCATGTCGCCGATGTAACCCGCGCCCAGACTCTCGATCAGGCCGAGCAGCAGCCCGCCCAGCATCGCGCCGCGCAGGTTGCCGATGCCGCCCAACACCGCGGCGGTGAAGGCCTTCAGGCCGAGCAGGAAGCCCATGTAATAGTGCGCCAGACCATAGTTGGCGCTGACCATCAAGCCCGCCACGGCGGCCAGCGCCGAACCGAGCATGAAGGTGATGGAAATCACCCGGTTGATGTCCACGCCCATCAGTTGTGCGGCATGCTGGTTCTCGGCCACGGCGCGCATCGCGCGCCCGAGCCGGGTGCGGTGCACCACCACCATCAAGCCCGCCATGATCGCCAAGGCCATGATGAAGATGATGATCTGGATATCGTTGATGATCGCACCGCCGATCAGGTGCGGCTGATTGGCGATCAGTTGCGGAAAGGCGTGATACTGGCGCCCCCAGACCATCATGGCGAGATTCTGCAATACGATGGATACGCCGATCGCGGTGATCAGCGGCGCGAGGCGCGGCGCATGGCGCAACGGGCGGTAGGCGATACGCTCGATACCGTAACCCAGCACCATGCAGCCCAGCATCGCCAGAATCAGGCTGATCGGCAACGCCAGCAACGGCGGCACGCCCCAGCCCAGCAACGCGGTCAGCGCAGAAAGCGCCAGCATCGCGCCGACCATCACCACTTCGCCATGCGCGAAGTTGATCAGGCCGAGGATGCCGTACACCATGGTGTAGCCGAGCGCGACCAGCGCGTAAACGCTGCCTTGCACCAGCCCGTTGATTATTTGCTGGAGAAGAATTTCCATAAACTAAAAAAGCAGTAATTGATCCACGAAAGTGCGCCCTGCCGGGCGCACCAACGAAAAACGCGCCTTGCGGCGCGCTTCCCTGCGAACAAGCGTGGGGGTGTTCCTCGGAGGCACCATTGACGCTATCCCTTAAGGCAAGAACTCATGAATGCCTTGCGCTCGCCACCTTTCAGGGCTTTTGATTTGGCTTCCTCGTTACAGTGTTTCATCTTGTCCTGCTGTTTGACAGGTGCGGCAGCGGCACTTGCGACCGGTTTGGTTTCGGCGTGGCCGACTTTTTTATCCGCAACAGCAGGAGCCGTATCGGCTTTCAACATGTAATCCTTGGACAAACACTTCTTCATGAACGCCTTGCGTTCGTCACCCTTCATGCCTGTCGCTTCCTTGCTACAACCTTTCATCTTTTCGCCAGCCGCAAAAGCCGGAGCTGAAACGGTAAATGCAAAACCCAAACATGACAGCAGAATCATTTTCTTCATGAAAATCCCCTTTTGATTTGGTAACAGCATTATGTTTCCCCGTGCGGATGAAACGCTTTCATTATAGTCGCGGGGTGGAATTACACCAGAGATATCAGCTTGTACCCTACGTGCATAATCCATCAATCCAACACGCATATAACCGCTTCGCAACCTTTTGCAGTTGGGGCAGGTTATCCGTTATTTGCCGCTGCATTTCTGTGGTGGATTGCACCGCCGGACTGGCGCTGGCGGCGACAATTTCATCCGCACCGGCTTCGCACCAGGAGGCGATCATCGCGGCGGTCATCTCGACATGGCATTGTAGCGCAAGGTGTTTACCGATGGCATAGGCCTGATTGGTGCAATACGCGCTGGACAGCAGATGCACCGCGCCTTGCGGCAGGCTGAAGGTTTCGCCGTGCCAGTGGAATGCGTTGAAATTTTGCACCTCGCCGAACCAGTTACGTGCAGTGCCATTGTTCGCCACCGTCACTTCGCCCCAGCCGATTTCCTTCACCGGGTTGCGCGACACCGTGCCGCCCAGTGCCTTGGAAATGAGCTGCCCGCCGAGGCAATGTCCCAGCACGGGAATATCCCTGGTTGCCGCCTCGTGGATCAAGGCCAGCACCGGAGCTATCCATGGCAGGTCGTCGTTGACGCTCATCGGCCCGCCCATGAATACCAGCCCGGAATACGCCTCTGTGGAATGCGGCACGGTCTCGCCCGCATCGATGGCGATCAATCGCCACGGGATTTGTCGTTCGTCGAGGAATTCGGCCAGATAGCCTGGGCCTTCGGTGGGTGTGTGGCGGAAGATGGCGATGGGTTTCATGTTTTTGTAGGGGCGCGATTCATCGCACCCGTTTGCGTGTTAAAAAATGGGACGCGATAAATCGCGCCCCTACAAAGTTTTATCACGCTCGATCAGCGCATAGGCGGAATGATTGTGGATCGATTCAAAATTTTCCGATTCCACAATATAGGCGTCGATGCGCTCGTCGGCGTTCAGTACCGCCGCCACGTCGCGCACCATGTCCTCGACAAACTTGGGGTTGTCGTAGGCGCGTTCCGTGACGAATTTCTCATCGGGCCGTTTCAGCAGGCCGAACAGTTCGCAGGAAGCCTGTTCCTCGGCGATGCGCACCACTTCTTCGATCCACACGAAACGGTTGGTGCGCAGCGTAAGCGTGACGTGTGAACGTTGGTTGTGCGCGCCGCGTTCGGAAATCTTCTTGGAGCAGGGGCACAGGCTGGTGACCGGCACCACCACCTTCATCGTGACGCGCGCCTTGCCGTTAATCACCTCGCCGATCAGTATCACGTCGTAATCGAGCAGGCTATGCACACCGGACACCGGTGCCGTCTTATTCACAAAATACGGGAAGCTCATTTCGATATAGCCGGATTTTGCCTCTAGGCGGGTCACCATTTCATGCAAAATACTCTCGAAGGATTCAACAGAGATTTCGCGCTCATGCTCGTTGAGTATCTCGACAAAGCGCGACATGTGCGTACCCTTGAAATTGTGCGGCAGGTGCACATACATGTTGAAGGTGGCGACAGTGTGCTGCACGCCGATGCTCTGATCTTTCACCTTGACCGGATGGCGGATGCCTTTGATGCCGACGCGATTAATCGCCAGATGGCGCATATCGACTGAATTTTGCACATCGGCGATGGGAGGTTTCACTGGGGCGTTCATGGCGGCACTTCTTGAATAACTCGGTAGCAATTATAACCTTAGAGCCTCAAAGCATCAGGCCCTTTCAAATAAAATGGCGGCTCCATTGTGGCAATACTCCCCCATATTTATCTGTTCTTGCTGTTACCCTGAAAGCGAAAAGATAGTAGCGCTGGGCGGGTGAACGGAAGTACAGTCTGTATCAGAGTTTTCATCGCCCCGTATCCTTTCGTCACCCGATAGGTGAGTGTCTCGATAACCGCAACTCTACCGGATCGCAGGACAGGCGGGGCTTCTAATTCATCTGGGGAAATTCAATCGCAGGATTTGGGTTCTATGGTGGGAGAGAGAGGGGGGTGCAGAAGTGATAAAAGCTGGATTTATAGAGATTCCATTATGAGCCACCCCGCATGAAATCCTCCTGGATGCTGGTCGCCGGACTGCTGTTCGGCGGCATGGGCGTATTCGTCAAGCTCGGCGTGCCATATTTTTCGCATATCGAGCTGGTGTTCTACCGTTCGATCTTCGGCCTGCTGCTGGTTTATGGCATCATGCGCCAGCAGCGCATCAGCCTTGCCACGCAACACTGGCGCGCCCACCTGTGGCGCGGCATTTCCGGCTCGGTGGCACTCGCGCTGTTCTTCTACTGCATCACCGTGCTGCCGCTCGCCACCGCCGTTACACTCAACTACACCGCGCCGCTGTTCCTTACTATCCTCATCATGCTGGTGTTCAAGGAGAAATTCCATCTGCCTCTGACCATCGCCATTGGCCTTGGATTTTGTGGCGTGGTGTTGCTGCTGCAACCGACGCTCCAGCAGGACCAGTTACTGCCCGGTTTGCTCGGCCTGATCTCCGGCTTCCTCGCAGGGGTCGCCTACCTCAACGTCAGGCATCTCGCCGTGATCGGCGAGCCGGATACGCGTACCGTGTTCTATTTCAGCCTGGTCGCCACCCTCGGTAGCGGTGTATGGATACTGTTCGACACCGTGCATGTGGTCACGATGCAAGGCTTCGCGGTTTTGCTCGGATTGGGCAGCTCTGCCACCCTTGCGCAACTTGCAATGACGCGCGCCTATCGCACTGGCAAGACACTGGTGGTCGGTAGCCTTGCATACAGCACCATCGTGTTCGCCAGTCTGTTCGGCATGCTGCTGTGGGGCGAGACCCTGAGTTTATCCAGTTGGCTAGGCATGGCGTTCATCATCGCCAGCGGTGTGCTAAGCTTGCGTCTGTCGCCTCAATACCAGTTAGAAAAAGGAAAAATATGATCACCATCGAACAAACCGATAACCTCGTCAACGTCGCCATTCTCGGCGAATTCACCCTCGCCGATTTCAAGGCGTTTGAAGAGCAGTCACTGTACAAACTCGAATCTCCCGGCCCGCTGAATCTGTTGTTCGACCTGCGCACGATGATCGACTACACCGTAGACGTGGCGTGGGAAGAAATCAAGTTCTTTAGCCGCGAACACAACCACGACTTCAGCAAAATCGCCGTCGTCACCACCGACCAGTGGCTTACCTGGCAAGCATGGCTGTCGCGCCTGTTCATCGATGCCGAAATTTGCGTGTTTACCGATTATGATGAGGCGCTGGACTGGGTGCAGGGCTAGCGTAGCGCATCGTTTGATCCTAGAAAAAGCAGTTGTCTACGAAAGTCACGAAAAACACGAACAAGTTCAAAGGATTTCATGCTGCTAATGAATACCCAATGGGTGAGTCGCCAAGCCAATGCAACTTATTGTTTTATTTCGTGCTTTTTGTGTTTTTCGTGGATGAATTGCTGTTTTTAGGTTGAATCTACAAATGCTTGTATAGCCCAGCAAATCTAAAATCAAAAGCTATCCTGATTAGCCACGAAACTCCGCTGTGTGTTTTTTGAACTATGGTGGCGTCTCTTGCAGGTCTTCCTCTCTAAGCCAAATCAAACAGCAACACTTCCGCATCATTCCCCGCCGCAAGGCTGACGCGCTCCTCGCCGACATACATCAGCGCGTCGCCCGCAGCCAATTCATGCCCGTTGGCCTGCACACTGCCGCGCGCGACATGCAGGTAGACTCTGCGCCCGGCGGCGATGGGATAGTCCAGCGTCTCGGCGCCGTCCAGCAGCGCCGCCGACAGCTGCGCATCCTGGTGGATGCGCAGCGAACCGTCCGCCGCATCGGGCGATACCAGCAGGCACCAGCGTCCGCGCTTCGTTTCTTCCGGGAATGTTTTCTGCCAGTAGCCCGGCGAAAGCCATTGCTCGTTCGGCATGATCCAGATTTGCAGCAGATGCACCGCTTCGCTGTCGGACGGGTTGAATTCGCTGTGCTGCACGCCGCTGCCGGCGCGCATCAGTTGGATCTCACCGCTATGGATGTCCTCGCCGTTGTCCATGCTGTCGCGGTGGCGCAGCCGACCGGACAGGATGTAGGTGACGATCTCCATATCGCGGTGGCCGTGCGTATCGAAGCCGGTTCCGGGCTGCACGATGTCTTCGTTGATGACGCGTAGCGCGCCGAAGCGTATGTGGGCGGGATCCTGGTAGTCGGCGAAGGAGAAGCTGTGCCAGCTTTCCAGCCAGCCGTGATTGGCGTAACCGCGCGAGTCTGCCTTGCGTAAGGTGATCATGACAAGCCTCCATCAAGCGGGGGTGCATGCGGCTCGGGAAAAAACAGACCGGGGTGAACTTGTAAACCACGGCATTGCGAACTGCTCTACAACGCCGGGGTTGTTGCATCACCCCAGCCTACAGATCGTTGGACTCAGTTCTCTAAATAATCGACGAGGATACCGCTGGTAAGGCGAAGACGCTGGCTGAGCAGTTGCGCTATTTTGAGCAGCAGTTTTGCCGAGAGCGCCGGTTTTTCGCGCATGATCTGCAAGAAATTTTGCTGGGTCAACACAGCCAGAGTAGACGGTTCGATGGCTACGGCGGTGGCGGAGCGCGGCTCACCGTCCACGATCGTCATTTCACCCAGACTGCGTCCCGCATATACCGTTGTGACGGTTTTATCGACACGCTGGGTGTTTTCCTTGTGGATTTCCAGTTTGCCTTGCAGCACGATGCACATGAAGTCGCCCCGGTCGCCTTCGCGGAACAGGACACCGCCCGGCGCGGCGCGGTAAAGTTCGACATAACCGGATAACGCCTCGATCAGCGACCACTCGAGATCCTTGAACATCTGCACTTTTTCGAGCATGCCAGCAATCCGGGCCAAGGCTGCCGAGCTTGGTTTTTGCGGATGCGTGCGGCGATCCTGGGTTGCCCCGGAAGATTGCTGGCGGCGTTCCGGAAATTCTGTATTCAGCTTTTCCGGATCCAGTAATTCAAGCGATTCCAGCGGCGATTTGTTGGGGCTCAATGACATATCTTTTGATCCGTAAACCGTGAAAAACTGTTCACGGTTTACGATTTTCCTATCAGGTATTTTGTACCACGACTTTCGGGAATACGGTGCTGTGGCTCTGCGACATTTCCGCGATCTTGACCGCGATGCGCCGCGCGATCTGCTTGTATGTTTTCGCGATGTTGCCGTCCGGGTCGGCCACCACCGTCGGTTTGCCGGAATCGGTCTGTTCGCGGATGCGGATATCCAGCGGCAGGTTGCCGAGCAGTTCGGTGTTGTAGTCGGCGCACATCTTTTCGCCGCCGCCCGCCCCGAAAATATGCTCTTCATGACCGCATTTCGAGCAGATGTGGGTGCTCATGTTTTCCACGATGCCGACGATCTTGATGCCGACTTTTTCGAACATCTTGAGCCCCTTGCGCGCATCCATCAGCGCGATGTCCTGCGGGGTGGTCACGATCACCGCGCCGGTGACCGGCACTTGTTGCGCCAGCGAAAGCTGGATGTCGCCGGTACCGGGCGGCAAATCCACGACCAGATAGTCGAGATCATCCCAGCGCGTCTGGCGCAATAATTGATCCAGCGCCTGCGTGACCATCGGGCCGCGCCAGATCATCGGCGTATCGTCGTTGGCGATGAGGAAGCCGATGGACATCGCCTGCAAGCCATGATTGGTCATCGGCTCCATGAGGGTGCCATCTGTAGCGGGCTGGCCGGAAATGCCCAGCATGGTCGGTTGCGAAGGCCCATAGATATCGGCATCCAGCATGCCGACACGCGCGCCTTCGGCAGCCAGGGCCAAGGCGATATTCACCGCCGTGGTGGATTTGCCCACTCCGCCCTTGCCGCTCGCCACCGCGATGATATTCTTCACCCCATCCACCAGTTTCGCGCCATGCTGCACTGCATGCGACACCACTTTGCTGGTTACGTTGGCGTTGACGTTGCCGACGCCGGGTAATGCGGCCTTGAGATGCGCTTCGACCGTTGCGCGGATCTCGCCCCATACGCTCTGGGCAGGGTAACCGAGCATGAGATCAAACGATACATCGTTGCCGCTGATCTTGATGTTCTTCAGGGATTTGCCGCTGGCGAAATCTTTCCTGGTGTTCGGGTCGATCAAATTCTTCAATGCGCCTTGTACATCGGCTTCGCTAAAACTCATTATTCACTCCTGAAATCATATAAAAAACAAATTGTTACTTCTAAAATGGCAGCAGCCTGCCCCGTCATTTTAACTCAATGGCTGGCAGCCTGCCGGATTTGAAGAATTGAAGCGATTTAGCCGTGCCCGCAGCCGCTTCCGCAGCCGCCCTTCGGTTCAGGTTCGCTGCCGGGTTCGCGGCTACCTCCGGCGGTAGCCAGACGCTCCAGATAGTTTTGCCACAGGTCGGCCTGGTGCTGGCCTAGTTCGTGGAGGTAATCCCAAGTATAAAGACCGGAGTCGTGCCCATCGTCATAGACGATCTTCATTGCATAACTGCCAACGGGAAGAACTTCGAGTACCCCCACGTCTTTTTTGCCCACCTGCAAGGTTTCCTGGCCGGGGCCATGCCCCCTTACCTCGGCAGACGGCGAATAAACCCGCAAAAGCTCATAGGGCAGTTGAAAGCACGCACCATCGTCAAATGCGATTTCGAGCAAGCGGGATTGTTGATGTAATTTAATTTCCGTAGGGTGTCCTGACATGATTCCAGATTTGCTCCATAAAAAGTATTGTGCGGCAGATTCGTTGCTGCGGAATAATTATACTTCAGCAGCTAAAACTTTAATGTTGCTTCCATCATTCAACTCAAGGTAATTGCATTAAATCTAACTCGCTTTGAATCTATTGAGCATTACATAATTCGCGACATCCACTCCGTTCGGGCTGAGCCAAGTAAGCCCCGCATACGCGAGGCAAGGCGTGAACAAGAAACAGGAAGAATCTCAATAAACCCACTCCCCTCCCCATTGTCAAGGGGAGGCCGGGAGGGAGGGGTTTGAGCCTGATGGCTGCTGTTCGATTATTCTCTGCGTTTTGCAGCTCATTGATACGTACAGCTATAAAAAACTGTTTCTTGAGAGGTATCGAAGCCTATGGCTACGCACAAGCCGACCCTTCGATACATCAGAGTGAACGGTGTAATGAATTATGTAGTGCTCAATAGAAAGCGCAGTTGAGGGGTAGTTACCCTGATTTTAGAAATTCCCTATAGTCGTCATTATCTGTAATTTGAGCTAAGTGAAATTCTTTGCCACGAAATCCCAATTAACCAGATTATTGAGGAGGGTCTCGACGTACTTTGGACGCTGGTTGCGGTAGTCGATGTAATAGGCATGTTCCCACACGTCCACGCACAGCAGAGCCTTGTCGCCGGTGGTCAGCGGCGTACCGGCTGCGCCCATGTTGACGATGTCCACACTGCCGTCGGCCTTCTTCACCAGCCAGGTCCAGCCGGAGCCGAAGTTGCCCACGGCGGAAGTCTGGAGGGTCTTCTTGAAATCATCGAAGCTACCCCACTTCTTGTTGATTGCCTCAGCCAGCGTGCCGGTGGGTGCGCCACCGCCGTTCGGCTTCATGCAGTTCCAGAAGAAACTGTGGTTCCACACTTGCGCGGAATTGTTGTAGATACCGCCTGCGGGAGCCTTCCTGATGATGGCTTCCAGATCGAGGTTCTCGTACTCGGTGCCTTTGATCAGGTTGTTGAGATTTGTGACATAGGCCTGATGGTGCTTGGCGTAATGGTATTCAAAAGTTTCCTTGGACATATGCGGTTGCAGCGCGTCCATGGCGTAGGGTAATGCAGGCAGGGTATGTTCCATTGCAGTCTCCTTAAGGAAGTGAACTTCGGGTGGTAACTGATTCTAGCCAAATTGCCGGTGGCAAACAATTATTGTTGTGAATCTATTTCCTGTTCCTTGCAAAGGGTAGCATGATGACATGGTCGCACCCCCCATAAATCTGCTGCTCCATCTCGTGCAATACCCCAACAGCAGGCGTAGGGTGCATTTCATGCACCATGGTGCGCATAGCGCACCCTACACTTCGCTGAACACCCCATCTGCAAATAGCAGCGCGCAGCGCACCGCCTTGCCCGCATACACGGCTTGCATCGCGCTGCGGTATTCATCCATCTGTGCGCGGTAACGTGCCGCATCTTCGCTGCCGCCCAGTTTGTAATCCAGCACCCACACCTCATCGTCAAATTCCACTAGCCGGTCGATGCGCTTCATTTCGCCGCGCGAATTGACATAGGACATTTCATTGCAAGCACTGCGATAATATTGAGGAACGAAGTAACGTTGCAAATCCGGCAGCGCGAGCAGATGCTGCGCTTGTTGCCAGAGGGCGCCCATTTCATCGGATGGAATCCCGCAACGTGCTTGCAGTTCACTCTTGTCGCTTATCGCCTGCGGCGAAATCATGTGTTGCAGCAGCGCATGCAGCCAAGTGCCACGGCGCTGTTCTGCGGTTGCGCGCGGCACCTGTTGCCCGGTCGGCAGCGGGCGCAACAATGCCGCATTCACTTTTACGGACAGCCTTTCCTGCACGGATGCAACTCTGCTTGCCTCGGCCAGCAAGGGGTTGCCGCCCTGCGCCACAGCCTGCGCAACCCTTCCATACCAGGATGTCTCTGCCGGTTCGCCGTTGCCGCTCACCAGCAAGGCCTGCTTGGCGCGCGTCATCGCGACGTACAACAGGTTCATTTCTTCGCGCCGCGCGTAGGCCTCATCGGAATCGAAGTAAGGCGTGCGCTTCGCACCGCGCCCGCGCTTGTCGCTGAACAGGGAGAAATGCGCCGGGCGCGGTTCGTCGGGTTGCCAGTCAAGCAGCACACCGTAGCTGTCGGTTTTGCGTTGTGTGTCATTGGCGTCCAGAATCCACACGATGGGCGCTTCCAGCCCTTTGGCCTCATGCACGGTGTAAATGCGTAACGCGTTGCCGACTTCGCCAATCTTGCCCTCGTCCGGCGATTCATTTTCCGCCGCGCGCAATTCGCGCAACTCGGCAAGAAAGCGCGGCAGGCTGGGATAGCGCCCGGCATCCACGTTGAGCGCGATTTCCATGAAGGCTTGCAGGTTGGCGCGCACCGTTTCATGCAGCTCGGCAGGCAGTGCCGCCGCGTAGCGGTGCACCAGATCGCCCTCGAAATAAATGCGGTCGAGCAGGTCATGCACCGGCAACTTGTCAGCCAGTTGCAGCCAGCCATGCAGCAGGCGATGGGCGCGTTGCAATTCGGCGGATGCTGTGCCATTTTCGGCAACATGTTTCAGGCGTGCCCACCAGCGAAACCCCTCCCCAGCCCTCCCCTTGTCATGGGAGGGTGCGCACATCATGTTGTTGTCGCCAACCGGCTCCCTCCCTGACAAGGGAGGGTTGGGGAGGGGTTGGGTTTCCGCGAGACACATCAAATCTTCATCGCTGCAAGAGAATATCGGCGAGCGTAGCGCCTGTGCCAGTTCGAGATCGGCAAACGGGGTAATCAGGAAAGTCAGCAACGCCTGAATATCTTCCGCTTCCAGCGTATCAAGGAGTCCGCCACGCCGCGAGGTTAAAAACGGGATGTGCCGCGCGCGCAACGCGTGTTCGTAAATGCGCAGATGGGTGCGTTTTCGCACCAGCACCATGATGTCGCGATATTCGGCGCGTCGCGTCGTGCCTCCCTCCTCTTGCACGCTCCAGTTCGCCACGATATTGGCGATGTGTGCGGCGAATTGTTCGGCTTCAATTTCGCGTGCGCCACTTTCGTTTTCTGTACGCGGGGTGGTGAGCGGGTTGCGCAAGTTTAGCTCTTCGCATACACCCTCTCCCCCAGCCACTCCCCCAGCCCCTCCCCCGCCTGCGGGGGAGGGGAGTGGTTCAGCAAGCGGCAGCACTTCGACGTGGCCGGGCAAATCCTGATGGTGGGCGACATGCTCCGCGAAATCCTCGAAGCCATCCGGCAACGAGGCGAACACGCCGTTCACCGCACCCAGCACCGCCGGGGCATTGCGCCGCGTCTCGTTCTGCGTGAGGTAATGCGCGCCAAACTCCTGTTGCAGAAATTCGCGCACCACGCCGAACAGGCGCGCATCGGCGCGGCGGAAGCGGTAGATGGATTGTTTGGGGTCGCCCACCACGAACACGGTGGGGCGCGCATCTACTGCTGCTGCGGCTCCAAACCACGCTTGCAGGATCTGCCATTGCAACGGGTTGGTGTCCTGGAATTCGTCCAGCAGCACATGCTTGTAGCGGCTATCCAGCTTGTATTGCATGTACTCGGCGCAGTCGCTTTGGTTGAGCAGGCGGCACACCTGCCACTCCAGATCGGTGAAGTCCATCTGCTGCGAGCGCAGCTTCAGTTCCTGATAGTGGCTCAGCAGTGCCGCACCGCAATGCAGCGCGGCCTGGTTCATGCGCAAGGTTGTTTGCTCGGTTAATACATCGCGCACGGATTGCAGCCTGCCGAACAACGTGTCGCGCGCTAGCAGAAAGGTTTCCGCATTCTGTTTTTTGGTCGGCTTGAAACTGCGCGGCTCGTCTGCCTGGGTGTATAACGCAAGCGACAATGCGGCAAAGCGTTCATGGACATCAGCCAATCCCCATGCGGCTTGCAGCTTGTCGGCATTATTGCACTGCACCTCCGTACCGGTCGCTAGCGCCTGCGCAAAAACATAAACGGCGGATTGCAGCGAAGCATCGGCACAGGCATCGGCAATCGGGTCGGCATCCATATCCACTTCTAATTCGTTGCGCAATTGCTCTACAGCCCATGCCACTTCATCACGCTCCCCTCTCCCGCTTGCGGGAGAGGGGCTAGGGGAGAGGGCTGCGGAGTACGCCCACCACTCGGCGCGCTTATGCACAAAATTTTCCAGCAGCGCACGCGTGCTGGGCAGGCCGTATTCGGTAAACAGCCATTGCATGAACTGCGCGGTTTCGCCATCTGGCGCGGCACGCAGGCTGTCGGCAAAGGCATGCCACGCCTCGTCGCGCAATGCCGATGTACGCTCCAGCAATTGCATGCCGACCGGCACCCCGGCATTCAGCGGCGCGCGCTGGATGATCTGCATGAACCAGCCGTGGAAGGTGTTGATGGTGATGGCCGGCTGCGCCAGCAATGCATCGCGGTACAAGCCGCGCGCGCGGCACAGCATAGCGTCGTCGATGCCATCAAGGGCGCGTTCGCGCAGAAATTCGCGCACACTGCCATCGTCCTGCACGGCCAGCAGATGCAGCCATTCGTGCAGCCGCGCCTGCATCTCCTGCGCGGCCTTGCGCGTGAAGGTGATGGCAAGAATCTCGCCGGGTTTCACGCCATCCAGCAGCAGGCGCACGATGCGCGATACCAGCAGCCAGGTCTTGCCGCTGCCCGCGCAGGCTTCGACCACGACGCTGTTTTGGGGGTTGAGGGCAAGATGGTTATTCATGGAATCTCAGCATGCCGCAGTTAAAACAAACCCCTCCCAACCTCCCCTTATCAGGGGAGGAGCCGTATTGCTCTCCCCCTGACAAGGGGGAGTTGGAGGGGGTTTGATTTTTTTCAATCATCACTACTCATCCCACTCACTCTTGCGGCATAACCCGCGCATCTCGCAATACGCGCAGGCTTCATCCACACCGTGTGCGGGCATGGCCGCACCCCCGCGCATCTGCGCAAACACCTCCAGCAGCCGCTCGATGTTGGCCTGCGCCAGTTCCGGCAAATCCTGCGGCGGCGCAACGGCAACCACCTTGTCTTTCTCGATGCTGATGAAGGCCGCTTCGTCGGCCTCGTACACATGGGCATAGCAGGGCAGTTGCACGTCCTCTCCCGCCTCCTTGAGCTTGTTGCGCAGCCGGGTCGCTTCCATCATCTTATAGTCCAGCACACGGCACTCGCTTTCCCGCGCGTCCACGCGGTCGATGCGCCCGTGCAGGATCAGCTCATCGGTCAACGGCAACTCGAACGGCACTTCGCCGTTTTGATAACGCCAGCCTTCCGCCTCGCTTTTCAGTTGTGCGTCGAGATAGGCCGGGATTGCCTGCTGCCAGCGCAGCAGCCAGGCGCGCGCCAAGTAGTCGCGTTCCACGGCGGGTGCAAACACCTCGCTGCTGATGTGCCGCAACGCATCTTCCAATGCTGATCGGGAATGTTCGGCCAGCACCGGAAACTGCTGATGGAAGCGATGCAAAATGTCATGCACCCACTCGCCGTAATCGCGCTTCTCCACGCCCTCGCGCACTTCGTCCAGCTCGTTGAGGCGCAGCATATGGCGCGCATAAAACTGGTACGGGCAGGCGACCAGACTGTTGTAGCCGCTGGCTGAAATACGGCTTGGGATAAGGTCTTGCGGCACGGCAGGCGCGGGCATCGCAGCCCCTTGTGGCAACGGAAAATCCGCGCCGCGCACCTGCGCATCCTCCAGTAGCCCGCCCAACTCGCGCTCCGCCAGATCATCGCCGTAAGCCAGCTCATGCAACGCGCGCAGCATTTCGAGGTAAGGGCTCGGCAGATTTTTCTCTCCGCTTTTGCTCGCCTGCCAGGTGGCCAGCACGGTGTCGTTCATGGCCAGCAGCGTCAGCAGATCATCGCGCTGCTGCGCTAGTTGGCATTCGCGTGTCGGCAGGCCGAGCGTGTTGCGCACCGCATCGTTGAACCACACGCTGCCGTTGTCCGAACCGGGTAAATGCGACGCATCGGCGCCAAGCAGCAGCACCGCATCGAAGCTGCGCCAACGCGTGGCGGCGAGATGGGTGAGCAACACCGGGCTGTCGATCGAGGAGTCGCGAAAGGTATGCGCATCGAGTTGCTGCGCAAGCCAGTGCCGCCACTCGGCGCGGCTGAAACGCGTGTTGTCCGCCGCCAGTTCCTGCTGCCAGGTTTGCAGCGCCTGCAACAATTGCGCGCCCGCCGCGTCCGTCGCCAAGCCTTGCGTAACACCGAGGATCGACAAGCTATCATCCAGCGCGCGCAGCCAGCCGCCCAGCGTATCGCTGTTTTTGCGCAGTGCCTCCGCCGCCTGGCGCAGCCGCGCCAGCGCCGTTTGCACTTCATTCTCACCGTGTGCCAGATCGAGGAAGGCATCGAGGTGCGACGCCACGCCATGCTTGCGCACCAGTTGTTCGAGCTGATATACCGCCTGTTTGCGCACGCTCGCATTCTGATCGGCGAAGATGAACGGCGACTTGAGTAGGTCGAGCAAATCCTGGTAATAAAAATCGCTTTGCAACGCATCCAGCCAGCGCATCAGCACCGTGCTTACCGCCAGCGTGGACATCGTCCAACCGCTTTCGTCGCGCACCAGCACCCCGGCGCGCTCCAGCAGCGCGCGTACGCGCCGCGCCACCAGCCGGTCTTGCGCGACAATGGCGATATTTTGCTTGCCCGCCAGCAGCCAGCGTCGCACCTGCACCTCGGCGGCGCGCGCCTCCTGTTCCAGGCCGTGCGCGCCGAACAGGCGCAGATGTTCGGTTAGTAAAGCTTGGGGAAAGTATTCGCGTAGATGGGCGGCTTGATCGCGTAAACCACCTCTCTCCCCACCCCTCTCCCCAACCCTCTCCCATTGAGGGGAGAGGGAGCACAGCACGGCACAACTCGCATCGTTCTTCATCATCTCGCGCAAATCAAAAACCACAACCGGCGCGCGCTCCGCATACGCCTCCAGAAAGCGCGCTTCCGGCACGGCAAGACTGGAGGCTAGCAACACATACAACGGCGCATCCGCCTGCCGCGCAAGCTGCGCCAAACGCTGCTGATATGCACGCGCGGCATCCAGCTCGCCGCTGGCACTCATCGCGTACCACAGTTCATGCACCACATGCGCCTCGAACTGCGTCGCGGTGTTGCGTTTGGCCTGATAGGCACGCTCCAGTTGCGCGAGAAAATCTTCTTCGCCCTGCGGTAGCAGGACATGGTGCCGCGTCAATTCGTCCAGCAGTCCAAGCAACTCACTGGCGATGCTCCACAGGTCGGCGTCGGCAAACCAGCGGCGCGTGCGTAGCGCCTGATACAGGGCGGTGGCGCGGCAAGTGTCCGGGGTAATGGATTGGTCGATGGAAACAGATTGCGCCCAGTCGTTGAGCGTAACCATTCGGGGTAGCAATAATGCGGGTTGCTGCGCTGAACGGGCGAGGGCTTGTACCAGCGGCTGCGTCACATGATAGTTGGGCAGCAGCACGACGGCGCGGCGCAGGTCGGGAATTTCATGCACGTGCTGCGCCAGTATTTGGCGCGCGACGCTGTCAAAAAAGACAGCGGATGCTTTTTGTATGCTGTGGTTGTTGGCTGGTTGCATTGTGTCTAACCCTTTATCAAACGCTGAAAGGCTTCCTCCCCAATCATTCGATTAATAGAACTGAAAAATAAAGGTTCTATTGAAAAGGAAAAAGCAAGCAACCCCCTCAAGTGCAAAACCTGATCCTGAGGCAGCTCACCCAAAGAGAAATGATGTGCCATAGATCGAATCAAGCGTTTCTTTTCACGTCCCAGAGATGGTTTCCCATCATTAGCCAATACAAGACCAGTAAGCTGTCTTCTATGTTTTTTAGAGGTAAAGACCGTCTTTGCATCGTTAAGTTGTAGCCTAGGGTATGGCATGTCGCCGCATAACTTCTTAACAAAATCAAATGCATTGTTTAATACTTTTGGCTTGCTCGTTGACAATGCCAAATCGTCTGCATACCGCGAGTAAACAATGTCATGTGTTCTACAATAATTGGTCAATTTATTATCAAAGTCATACATAACTGTATTAGACACAGCCGGGGAACTGGGCGCGCCAATCGACAACACATAATCCTGCGATTCTCGATCAAAGCGGAACAACAATCTCATCAGAAGGTTTGCATCATCATCTGAAATTTTCATATACGACTTTAGGTGCATTAAAAAGTGCCTGCCTAATATGGATGGGAAAAAATCCTGAAAATCCAGCTTGAGCAAGTAGCAATTTTCAGCATGCAGTGCTGCATGATCCTTGATGCTCGTTCCAGAACGATATGCAGTAGCAGCTTTATGAATCGGGAGCTGGCCTACATATTTTTCAACAGCCCAGCGCTGGAGCAATTTAATCTCCGCTGTCGGCTGGGCGATTAACCGCTTCCCCCGCCCATGTCTTTTTTCAATATAGTGCAGCTTGTATCGGTATGCTGCGGTAAATATCAAAACACGAGCATCATGTAGAGATAACGAAAAATCACTTTGGATGCGCTCGATTATATTCATCGCAGCACCCCATGTATTTTTTCATATGCCTTTAAGCGATCTTTTTCTGTTTCTTTTTTTAATTCTGGATGAGTTGAAAAAATCCTAAAAGTAACCTTTTCAAACTTTGAGTCAGCATGAGCAGTATAGTCAAGATAGCTAGCACCATTTTTTGGTCGAACGTAATATGTCCCCGATATGCCCTTTGATTTTACAATTAACTTAAAGAGAATTAATTGGTTCAACATTCTGCTCAAATTCGCTGGCTTAACCTTCATGAATTCCAGCAAATTCCCAAGCTCTCGCTCATTCAGCGCGCCAAATAACTCAATCAGGTCTGCAATAAGCAGGAACTGATCACGAATTTCGTTTGAATTAAATTTTTTCGTTTCCGGCAATGTGCTTACTTTACTCCTTAGCGTTTCACCGACATTTCCTACCTCATTTTCAAAAGCATGCTTATCCTTGAGTGAAGAAACCAAACAAATTGATTTCTCGGGATGCAGATCTTCGATACGCTTTATCGGCCCCCATCGAATGAATGAAGATGCATCTGGAGAGTCATCGTCGTAATGCTTATCTTCCAAGACAACCACCAAACGCTCACAAAGAACATCATCCGTACAAAAAGCTCCTAATTCCGCTAAAGCCCCCTCGCACTCTGAAAAAAGTAGTATTCCTCTTGCCAGACAACCAGCTTCCTTTTCAAAATCTACAAGATTTGGATAACCGCCGATCCTATTCCATTCTTCTTGGAAATCCTCGGGAGTTAGTAAGCAATTTGCTAGCTCGTACTTGGTTTTATGTGCCCACTCAAGGAATACATTACGACACGATTGATACTTATCGGTATTTTGGGCGTCAGCTTTTCCACCAAATACGAGAATGTGAGGAAAAAGATGTTCGATACGAGTTTTTTCAGGCGCGACTATTTCTTTGAATTTTAGAATCGCGTTTATCATGGCAGGAAATATCAATTACCTTGAATTAGGCACGAAATCGAAATTTTTCGATTCGGGCGCAGCACGAAACTAAAAATTGCGATTTCGTGCCGTTGATACACTACACTGCAACCCAGTCTGGCGAAACGCCCGACAATTGATAGCCAACGAAATGAGCTACCGTCTACACGTAATTGATGGCTCAGTGTAGTGTAAGAATGGTTTGATGAGCAAGATGATTGTGAGCAAGACAAACATGGCTCACTAAATGGCTGTTGCTGAACGAGGTCGTGTGGTTGCCCCTAAGAAAATCTTACAGCTAACACCGGGCGACGAAAACATATCCTAAGAGTGGGTAGTAATGTATTGCTCGCCACAAATAAACTAGTGTATCAGAAAACGCAGCTTATCCCTCAAGCCGCGCCATTTATCGGCATCGGCGGGCGCATCCTTTTTTTCGACGATAGGCTTCCATCGTTTTGCCAGCTCGGCATTCAGCGCAATGAAATGGTGCTGGTTTTCCGGCAGGTCTTCCTCGGCAAAAATAGCTTCTGCCGGACACTCCGCCACACACAGCGTGCAATCGATGCATTCATCCGGGTCGATTACCAGAAAATTGGGGCCTTCGCGGAAACAGTCCACCGGGCACACGTCCACGCAATCCGTGTACTTGCACTTGATGCAATTTTCGGAAACAACATATGCCATGGCGGAACTCCAGCGAATCGAAAGTCGCCGTATTCTAGCAGAGTTAGTATCATGCCAATGTGTCCGCAGCAGAGCTGCAATATACAAGTTACAATGCGGCTTGGCGCAAAGCTGTCACCACGTTTACTGCCTTACGTTTACTGCCTTTACAAGATTTGCTCTGGGCGTGAACCCGGTTTGCAATATCCGTTTTGCAGCTTTTTAATTTCTTGGGGTGATTGGGGGGGCTATGCCGAAATTCGATTTTTCCGTGACCACACGAGATGGACAAAAAGTAGACAGCGTCCAGATTTATGGCAAGGATTTGCAGGATGCGGAACGCAAGCTGCGCCAGATGTATCACAATTGCCAAGTGACGCAATGCAAGGCGATCAATACTGAAAAGGAATTATCGCAATCGGCGGATATTGAAGACGTGTTGTCGCTGATTGTCAGACAAAACTGAAATTTGAGCGGCAGAGAGCAAGACCCCGCTATTCTTGCTTCAGGTACCGCAATGCTTTTTGAGTTTTCAAGTGTTATCCGATAAACCCATCGGCCATTAATTCGTCTAGCAACGCATCGTAATCCCTTGCACCGCGACTGTTTGGAGCATGCTCGAAGATTGTTTTGTTCAGCGAAGGGCTTTCTGCCAAACTGACATTTTCCGAAATGAGCGTCCGGCAAACATCAGCGCCGAATTCCGTTTCTGCCTTAAGCAGGACATCCCTTGCCATGCGCCGCCGTGAGTCAAAACGAGTGAGCAGATAGCGGCGGTTTACGCGGCGTTTCAGCACCCGTTCGAGCGCCTGGAGAGTTTTCTGAATCTGGATTGCGCCCTTGATGGACAGATAATCCGCGGACATGGGAACGATGAGGCCATCGCAGGCGAATATGGCATTCAACGAAAGGACTCCGACCAACGGACAGCAATCGATTACCCAGTGTTTAATCTCTTCCTGCGTTTTTTCCATCTGCAAGCTGATATTCAGTTTATTGATTGCGTTGTAACCCTTGCCATATAGCGCATCTACCTTGGACAACTCTATATGCGATGGAATAATACCGATTCCGCTGGCCGATTCCTGGATCATTTCGCGCAACGGGCGATTGCGCTGAAACAGGCTGTAAACGCTGTCATCTCCGGAGCGGGCCGTAATCCCCGCAATAAAGCCGAATTGCGCCTGAGGGTCAAGGTCGATGCCTACCGGTTTGTGCCCCCGCCGCGCCAGCGCGGCGGCTAGATTGAGCGCCGTGGTGGTTTTGCCTACTCCACCCTTTTGGTTAAATACAGCGACTATCGTCATGGTCTTTATACAAGCCAGAAATTAAATAAAAGCCAAGAGTAATTTTTTTATATTGCAGCTTGGCATATTAACAGACTGAAGGCATACGCCGATTTTTTCGCATGATTGTGGAGTGTATTTATAGGGAACCTCTAAAAACCCATATTCCATCCCAATTTGATGTAACTACTAGTAGATCGTTTCACTAAAACCATTACAAATAAACCGTTCGGCCTGAGCTTGTCGAAGGTCGGTATCGGTGGGCATCCAGCGGTTCGACAAGCTCACCGCGAACGGTAACTGTTTTGCTGGAACGCACTACTAGACATTCGACTAAGCTGTCAAAAGACGACAGCCAAGCCGCTGGTTATGCCGCATTGCGTAAAAAATTTCTTGCTTACACATCAAACATATACGGCGCGGCGGAATTTTTTTACGCGCCTTGCACTCGGGTGAACTCTGAATTTTTAGAGGCTCCCATAACCCAACCTGTTGCTGCCGCGCCACATATTGACTCTACCCCGTAAAAAGGCTGCGGATGGTATTGCAACGCCGTTGCGACTATAATTTGCATCCTTTTTAGCCAGTCATCCGCCAAATACCAAGATGCAGTTGTTCGCCTTTGGCATTAACCATCAAACCGCGCCGCTTGCCGTGCGCGAGCAGGTCGCATTCAACGCGGACGGGATGGAGGGCGCGCTGCGCGACCTGGTGGAAAACGGCGCGGCGAAAGAGGCGGCGATCCTGTCCACCTGCAACCGCATGGAACTGTATTGCAATGCCGTGCAACCCGACCATGCCATCGATTGGCTGGCGCAATATCATCATCTGGCCCGCAAGGACATCGACCCCTATCTCTACACGCTGCAGCGCGAGCAGGCGGTGAAGCATTCGTTCCGCGTGGCTAGCGGTCTGGATTCGATGGTGCTGGGCGAGCCGCAGATTCTCGGGCAGATGAAGCAGGCGGTGCGCCAGGCCGAAGAGGCTGGCACGCTGGGCTTTCTGCTGCACAAATTATTCCAGCGCACCTTCTCGGTCGCCAAAGACGTGCGCACCCAGACCGAGATCGGCGCGAATCTGGTGTCGATGGCGGCGGCGGCGGTGCGGCTGTCCGAGCGGATTTTTCCGAGCATTTCAGAACAAAGCGTGCTGTTCATCGGCGCGGGCGAGATGATTGAACTCAACGCGGTGCATTTCGCGGCGCGTTCCCCCAAGCGCATCACCGTCGCCAACCGTACGCTGGAACGCGCCCATGTGCTGGCGCGGCGCATCAACGGTCATGCGATCACGCTGAACGAATTGCCGGAGCAGCTCGCGCATCACGACATCATCGTCACCTGTACCGCCAGTCCGCTGCCGATCCTCGGCAAGGGCATGGTGGAGCGCGCGTTGAAACAGCGCAAGCACCGCCCGCTGTTCATCGTGGATCTTGCTGTGCCGCGCGACGTTGAAGCGGAAGTCGCGGAATTGAGCGATGTATTCCTGTACACCGTGGACGATATCGCCGAAGTGGTCAAGGAGGGCCTCGGCGCGCGCCAGAGCGCGGTCAAGGAAGCGGAAGTCATCATCGATTCCGGTGTGGCGGATTTCGTGCACTGGATGGAATCGCGCGAAGTGGTGCCGACCATCCGCGCATTGCGCGACCATGCCGAACGCAACCGCCGCCACGAGATGGAAAAAGCCTTGCGCCTGCTGGCCAAGGGCGAAAGCCCGGAAAAGGTGCTGGAGGCGATGAGCAGCGGCCTGACCAACAAGTTCCTGCATGCCCCGACCCACGCGCTGAACCAGGTGCACGGCGACGACCGCGAGGCGTTTCTCGATGTGATTCATCGCCTGTATCACCTGCATCCCGACGAATGATTCCAACCCTATTTCATCGGTGAAACTGCGTTGGCTTCCTCATTCACTCCTTGTCGTGCTAGTTGCACTGCCTGCGTCGTTCATTCGTCGCCGCCTTGTTTGACCTTCGAAATAGGATTGGAATGAAACCCAATATCGCCGCCAAGCTCGCTCAACTGAGCGAGCGCCTGCTCGAAGTCGACCAGTTGCTGAGCACCGAAGAAGCCACGAAGGACATGGACACGTTCCGCAAACTCAGCCGCGAGCGTGCCGAGCTGGAGCCGGTGGTGTCGCTGTACCACGCCTACCAGACCTGCGAGGCCGATATCGCGACCGCGAAAGAGATGGCGACCGATCCTGAAATGAAAGAGTTCGCCGAAGCCGAGATCAAGCAAGGGCAGGAAAAACTGGCGCAACTCGATAGCGAATTGCAAAAACAACTGCTGCCCAAAGACCCCAATGATGATCGCAACGTATTTCTCGAAGTGCGCGCCGGAACCGGCGGCGACGAGGCGGCGTTATTCGCCGGCGACCTGTTCCGCATGTATTCGCGCTTCGCCGAGCGCAAACGCTGGCAGGTCGAGGTCATCTCCGAGAGTCCGGGCGAAATGGGCGGCTACAAGGAAATCATCGCCCGTATCGCCGGGCAGGGCGCCTACTCGGTGCTGAAATTCGAGTCCGGCGCACATCGGGTGCAGCGTGTCCCGACGACCGAAACACAAGGCCGCGTCCACACCTCGGCGTGTACCGTGGCGATCATGCCGGAAGTGGACGAGGTTAACGATGTGGTGTTGAATTCCGCCGATTTGCGCATCGACACGTTCCGCGCCAGTGGTGCGGGTGGGCAGCACATCAACAAGACCGATTCTGCGGTGCGCATCACCCATCTGCCGACCGGTGTCGTGGTGGAATGCCAGGATGGCCGCTCGCAACACCAGAACAAGGCGCAGGCGATGCGCGTGCTGGCGGCCCGTATCAAGGATGCACAAGTGCGCGAACAGAACGCCAAGATCGCCGCAGAGCGCAAGAGCCTGGTCGGCAGCGGAGACCGATCCGAACGCATCCGCACCTACAATTTCCCGCAAGGCCGCGTCACCGACCACCGCATCAATCTGACGCTATACAAGATGGACGCGATCATGGACGGCGACATCGCCGAACTAACCGGCGCGCTGATGGCCGAACATCAGGCCGAACAACTTGCCGCGATGGCGGAAGACAGTATCTAGGCCGTTTGATATATTGACCGATAGCCTGCGAGCAGGTACGGTGCAGGATATACGAGCCGCTTATAACTTTTAGAGCGCAAGAGCCTGGCTCTTTTTTACTCTCGTTCTTGATCCAGTTAATTTCTGTTTTAAGGAGTCAATCAAATGAATTGGCAACAACACATTCACGTCGATCCTGCCATCTGTAAGGGGCGCGCTTGCATTGCCGGGACTCGTATAACGGTCAGTAGCGTGCTCGATAATCTGGCGGACGGCATGACGGTCGATGCCATCATTGCCAGCTACCCCCCGCTTACCACAGACGATGTACATGCCTGCATGGCTTATGCGGCGGCGTTGGCTCATGAGGAACTGGTGCCGCTGGCGGCATGAAGTTCAAGATCGACCAGAATCTGCCGATTGAAGCCGCCGATCTGCTCACGGCTGCCAACCATGATGCCATGACGGTTTATCAGCAATCGTTGGGAGGCGCATCCGACGAACGCATCGTCGATGTATGCAAGGATGAAGATCGAATATTGATTACTGCCGACCTCGATCTGTCTGACATCCGTAGCTACCCTCCGTCACAGTCGCCCGGATACATGGTGCTGCGCTTGCCGCGACAAAGCAAACAGGCATTGCTTGACCTGCTGGCAAAAGTGATTCCCATGCTTGCGTCGCACCCGATCAATGGCCGACTTTGGATTGTCGAGCCTGATCGCTTGAGGATACGCGGCGGGGAGTGATTGGAAAAATGCGAGCCTGGAACCTTTACCCGCACAATGCGGTGCACAAGAGCGCGACCAAGCGATGATCGATCAAAACTTAATGGAGAATAGTTGAGTGATGGCAAGAGATTTGGGGGGAAAGGTAGCTGAGCAAACGGTGGCCTTTTTTGAGAAAGCAACAGAGGTGCGTTTTCTTTTACATTTTCTTTGCATTGCCATTTACCTTGAACTTGGGCTATTCCTGATTACAGGAAAACCACTTCATCTAGCGGTGATATTGAGCAAAGCTGAATATTTCGAAGTAGGCAAGGCCATGTTAGTGGCTCTGGGTTATTTTTTCCTTATGGGCTATCTCTTTCGACTTATGTATGCGCTTATATGCTTCATTGGACAACGTATACACTCTGACAAGAAGTCATTGCGCGAAATTCCCGGCATGGTGCATGAATGGGATGTCCGGCAGTATGCCTATGACACAAAAGACAACGAGCTACTTCGAGCATTAGAGACCCACAAGGAAAGCTGCCAGAGAAATCGCAAAGAAACAAAGGAGCTTGCCTACCTATCCTTTGCCGCACTTGCACTGGTTTCGGCTTGCCTTATTTTAGTTCCTGACAGCTTTCTCGACTTAAGTTTCCAATGGGTCGCTGGTTTTGCCGGTGAAGAACTGGCTGTATTAGCTTTGCTGTTTTTATTACTTCCACTTTTGATATTGATATGGGGTGATGCCACAGATGACTTTGAGCGGGATCAATATCTTCTGCACAAACCACTCTATTCGGTTCTTGAAAATGAGAAGCAGAAGGCTAAGCAAGTTCAAGAAGAACTAATCCGATCTATACCCCCAATTCGAATTTGATTTACTCATGGAGCCAAGCCTGCAATCGCTCATTGTGCGAGATAAAGCCACGCTTGAAGCTACGCTGTCTCTGGAATCCGGCGCGGCACGCATAGAGGTGCAATGTCTGCTGCAAGCGGTGTTGCAAGTAAACCGCGCCTACCTGCTCACCCATCCGGAACAGCCACTCACTTCAGAACAACAGGCACGCTATGCGGCATTGTTCGAACGGCGACTGCGCGGCGAACCTCTCGCCTACATCCTCGGCGAACGCGCATTTTACGGGTTGAATTTCAGGGTGACGCCCGCGACGCTGATTCCGCGCGCCGATACGGAGTTGCTGGTTGAATTGGCGTTGGCGCGGATTCAACCACCCTCTCCCCCAGCACCTCTCCCTGTACCCGCAGGGGGCATCCCCGCCGCGAGCGGCAGCAAAGCTGCTCGCACTGGCGAGACGGGAGAAGGTGGCCGTCAGACCGGGAGAGGGAGCCTATTCCATGTGCTTGATCTCGGCACCGGTAGCGGAGCGATTGCGCTGTCCATCGCCCATGCGCGGCCTGACATCGAAGTGACGGCGGTGGATGCGTCGCAGGAGGCTCTGGAAGTTGCGCAGGAGAATGCGCGGCGTTTGAACATCGGCAATGCACGTTTGCGGCGCAGCGACTGGTTTGCGGCGCTGGCTGGCGAGCGCTTCGATCTGATCGTGTCCAACCCGCCGTATATCGCCGACGGCGACGCGCATCTGGCGCAGGGTGACCTGCGCTTTGAACCGCGTAGCGCGCTGGCTTCCGGCGCAGACGGCCTGGACGATATCCGCCGCATCGTTACGCAGGCACGGGAGTATCTCAATACCGGCGGCTGGCTGCTGCTGGAACACGGCTACGATCAGGCGGAGCGGGTGCGCGCGCTATTGCAGCAATCAGGGTTTGGCGGAGTATTCTCGGCGCGCGATCTGGCGGGAATCGAACGGGTGAGCGGAGGATCGTTAGGTTCGCTTGAGGAAAGCCAATAAAGCTGTTAGTCTCCTTGCATCAAGTGGGGGTATAAAGTATGCGTTTACGCAACACAATGTATCTCTGCTTCATCGGTGCGTTCCTCGCAGCCTGCGGAACCAGACCGATCCAACCTTCTGACAAGCATATCCAGCAGCAGCCCGCTCAAGCCATTTCCACGGGCATCATCCCGCAAACCATCAAGCAAAGAATCGTATTGCCGCCGCCGACTCCGCCGCCGAAAGTCGAAATTTACAGTGTAGTCGTCACCAATGTTCCGGCGCAGGAAATTTTGTTTGCGCTGGCACGCGATGCCAAAATCAACTTGGACATCCACCCCGGCATTCAGGGCAGCGTCACGCTGAACGCCATCAACCAGACGCTGACGCAAATCCTCACACGCATCTCCAGACAGATCGATATGCGCTACGAGCTGGACAACGGCAACCTGATCGTAATGCCGGACACGCCTTACCTGCGCAGTTACAAGATCGACTATGTGAACATGGCGCGCGATTCGGAAAGCGCCATCGTTACCAGTGCGCAGGTGACTTCCACCATTGCCTCTTCCGGAGCGGGCAGCGGAACAAACAATTCTTCGATCAGTATCAAAAACAGTTCCAAAAACCGCTTCTGGGAAACTTTGACCCAGAACGTCAAGGATATCCTGCGTGAAACCGACAAGATTCTGCCCGAGGGTTCCAGTGAAACCTCGGTGCAGCAAGCCAGGATTGCCAGCAGTACCGGCATCGGGCATCAACCGGCAACAGGCAATAAGAAACCAGTGAACGCAGCCAGAGGTGGCATCGAGAACAGCCCCAATCCGGTCAGCATCGATGAAGGCGGAACCACGGTCACGCGGCACAGCACTTTTCGCGAAGCCGCTTCGGTGATTTCCAGCCCGGAAGCCGGTTTAATCACCGTGCGTGCCACCGCGCGGCAGCATGAAAAGATTCTGGAATTCATTGACCAGGTAATGAGCAATGCGCGCCGCCAAGTGATGATAGAGGCGACCATCGTTGAGGTGCGCCTGAGTGACCAGTACCAGCAAGGCATCAATTGGTCGGCATTGATCAAGGCGGGAGGCAAGCAGTTCAAGCTGGTGCAGCGCAGCGCGGGGTTGCCTACCGGAGTCGGCAATGGTGTGTTCGGCATTATCACCAACCCGACAGGAGCGACTATCGGCTCTCAGGTGTCGTTGCTGGAATCCTTCGGCAACGTGAAGGTGTTGTCCAGCCCGAAACTCAGCGTACTCAACAACCAGACGGCGATTATCAAAGTGGTGGATAACCTCGTTTATTTCACCATCGCAGCCACCACGGTGACCAATCAGACCGGTTCGCAAACCAATTACACCAGTTCGCCGACCACCCTGCCGGTCGGATTCACCATGAGCGTCACGCCGCAGATCAGCGAAAATGACAGCGTGCTGTTCAACCTGAAGCCGGCCATTTCTCGGGTCACCAGCTATGTCAACGACCCCAATCCGGATTTGGCGCGTGCCGGGGTGGTCAGCCGCATCCCGCAAACCCAGACGCGCGAAATGGAGTCGGTGCTCAAGATCGAAAACAACCAGATCGCCGTGATGGGCGGGCTGATGCAGGACTCGATAAATAACCTCACCGATGCCGTGCCCGGCCTGTCCAATATTCCGCTTGCCGGTGAACTGTTCAAACAGCGCAACGACAGCACCGAAAAAACCGAACTGGTGATCTTTCTGCGCCCGATGGTTATCAAGAATGCCAGCATAGATGGGGATTTCAGCGCGTACCGGGATGCGCTGCCGGATCAGGATTTTTTCAAGGAATCCGGTGCAGCGTCGCGCAACTAACTTGCAGAATGTTGCGCCGGTAACGGCAAGTATTGCTTTATTTTTCGCAAAATGAGCCTGCTGCTGGATGCCCGCAGAAAGCAGCAAGCGCAAGGCGCTTGTGGTGCCGGGCTTGAACTCAGCCTTGAGGATCAGCCGAACCTGGCGGCAGCAGGATCGGATATTCCGGCCATCAAAAATATTCGCGAGGCAGGGCAGAATCTGTTTGGCGTGAAATCGCTATCTTCACCAACTTTTCATACAGGTATCAATCACAATCTGCTGCTTGTCTTATGCGGCACGATGGTGATGCTTGCCGCCGGTGCTGGTTATTATTGGTATATCGCTTCTGTGAGCAACACCCAGCCGCTGCATCCGGTCGCCAGTGCACCGGATCTGCGGATCATGTCCCATGCCGCAGCGGCAGAACCCGAAAAACGCAAACTCTTTGCCATGGAAACTGCCGTGACTCATTCTTCCGGCAGCACCCTGAAACCGCTATTGGTTGCAATCGCTCCGCTAGTCATAAATGATACGTTGTCCGTGCCCGTACCTCAGGAGAGCGCACGGATACGTATTGAGCGGCAAAAAATCGGGCTTGTTGACCCATTGCTCGACAATGCTTATCTTGCCTATCGCAACGGCAATTTGGATGCGGCACAACAACTGTATCGGGAGATGCTTGGCAGGGATGCACGCAACACTGATGTCTTGCTGGGGCTGGCCGTCATCGCGCAACAGCACGGCGAAGATATGCTCGCATCGCAGTATTATTCCCGTGTTCTGGCGCTCGATCCGCGCAATGCGCTGGCGAATGCCGGAATGTCTGCTTTAACTGAGGGTGACGGCAATGAAAACCGTTTGGAAGTCCTGCTCGATGAACAGAAAGACTCGGCCATTTTGCATTTTGCGCTGGGCAACCGTTATGTGGAACAGTTGCGCTGGGCCGATGCGCAGCAAGCTTATTTCAACGCCTATACGCTGGAACCCGGCAATGCCGAGTTTGCGTTCAATCTGGCAGTCAGCCTCGATCACCTCGGCCAGAATAAATTGGCCGCGCAATATTACCAACGCGCCTTGCATTTGGATCAAACTGGCAGCGATCAGGAGCGCGGTTCAAAATTCGACCATGCGCAAACCGAACAGCGTGTGCGCGAATTGACCCGCTAAACGTGATGATGCAAAAGTCTGGTTCGCACCCATATGTTTCGGCCATTGAGTAACAATCAATGAGTCGGAGCGCGGTTCAACCATGCATGCGCACGATGCGGTCTCCCGCCAGCATGAGCCGGTCAGCCATGGAGAGCAGCAGGGTTTTTGTGAAACGCGATTCGCAGCCGGGGCTGAGTTTCTCCAGTGCCGGGAACGGCAGTTCGGCAACGATCACGTCCGAGAGCGCTTCCAGTGTGGCCTGCCGCCTTGTTCCGCGCTTGATATAGGCCATTTCCCCGAAGTATTCGCCAGCCTTGATGACGTTGAGCAGGCGGCCTTGCTTGGTGACTTTCATCTGCCCGGAGGCCAGGAAGTACATGCTCTGACCCGGATCGTCTTCCTGCAGGATGGCGGTTCTGGCCGGGAATTTTGTCCACACGCTTGCATTAACAATCTCCCAGATTTCCGGATCGGAAAATTCGTGCAACGTGTCGCTCGCGCGCAACGTATTGTATTTTTCGCTGTCAGAAATACCCTGCTGGTATTTGCTGAAACGGCCTATCTCGGCGATTTCGAGCGCAAGATCCGCCCAGTTGGGGTAGCGATCCTCAGGGTTCTTGGCGATCATCCGCAGGATAATTCTGTCAAGCTCCGCAGGCAGTTCAGCCCGATGGGCGCTCGGTGGCACCGCATCCTTGTTGGTGATGGCATCGAATAATTCGAGCGTGTCCCGGCCATGAAACGGCAACACCCCGGTAAAGAGTTCATATGCCACGATCCCGAGCGAATACATGTCGCTGAGATAAGTCAGGCGACGGCCGCTGAAATGTTCCGGGGACATATAAACGGGAGTGCCGATGGTCACCTTCTGCGTGACTTGTGCATGGTAAAACACGGCTGAACCGAAGTCCGCGATTTTTACGTTGGTGCCAGATACGACCATGATGTTTGCGGGCTTGATATCCCGATGGATGATCCCGTAGCGGAACGCATAGTCGAGGGGGCCGCAGCATTTGAAGATGATCTGGAGCGCGTCTCCGACCGGCAACAGCGTGTCTGGAAACGTGTAGCGCGCGAGGTTGCCTCCCGGCACGTATTCCATCACCACATACCCGGTATCTTCCGTCACGGAAGCTTCCAGGATAGCGACTATATGCGGGTGCGCCAACCGACCGGCGAGCGAGGCTTCGCTGAGGAATTGCTTGCGGCATCCTTCGTTGAATTCGGAATCGGTAAGCACATCCCGGTCGATCAGCTTTACCGCGACTTCACGTCCGGAAAATGTGTCCATGGCGTAGTAGACTTTGCCCGTTGCTCCTTCGCCGATTTGCCGGGTCAGATTATATTTGCCTAGCCTGTATGGTAATTGGACGGTCATGGAATGCTTTCACTGTTGTCTTTTGGATAAATTAACATTTGCTTTGCAGTAACGCAATTTTGAATGCAATCCAGTCAAGTCGGGCGTCTTTGCATATATCTCACGCAAGCGAACAGCTGAATTCGAACGTCAAAGAATGGGATACCTGTAAACGATGGGATCATATGCAAAAGTTGAGGGGAGCAATGCCTGCCAATCAAGCTACCGTAAATTTAATGAATCTGCCGTATGGGTTGTACCAGTACCCAGGGGCTGACTACTACCGCCCAAACTGATACATCGCCGACGAGCCATTCGCCAGCTTGCTCATCCGATACTTTGCCGAGTTTGCTTGCCGCTGCCCATTGCTGAATTTGCGCCACATTGTCTTCTGACATCTGGAATGCCACTTCGACCAAATCCAGGTCTGCTGAAACCGCCAATGCCGTGCCGTTGGCGAAGAACCGCTGCAATTCTTTCCATGCGATTTTCGAGGTTTCGAGGTTCAGCTTGGCGCGCAATATCTCGCTACGGTTTTCTGTTGCGGCCATGTCAGCAACCTATTTTCCAGGTGATATTTTCTCCTGCACGCAACGGCACTAAACGATGCTCACCGAACGCGAGGCTGTCCGGCACTTGCCAGATTTCCTTGCGCAGCGTTATCTTGCCGGTGTTGCGCGGTAAACGGTAATAGTCGGCACCGTAAAAGCTGGCGAAGCCTTCCAGCTTGTCCAGTGCGCCGAGCTGTTCGAACGCTTCAGCATACAGCTCGATGGCGGCATGCGCAGTATAAATACCGGCACAGCCGCAGGCCGCCTCTTTGGTGTGCTGCGTGTGCGGTGCGCTGTCGGTGCCGAGAAAGAATTTCTGGCTGCCGCTACCGGCCGCCTTGCCCAGGGCTTCGCGATGTGTTTCGCGTTTCAGCACCGGCAGGCAGTAGTAATGCGGGCGCAGCCCGCCGCTGAACAGCGCGTTGCGGTTATACAGCAGGTGATGTGCGGTGATGGTGGCCGCGATGTTGTCCGGTGCATCCGTCACAAACTGCACCGCATCGCGCGTGGTGATGTGTTCGAATACCACGCGCAATTGCGGCAGGTCGCGCAACAACGGAATCATCACGCGCTCGATAAACACCGCCTCGCGGTCGAATATGTCCACTGCCGGATCGGTGACTTCGCCATGCACCAGCAGCGGCATTCCGTTGCTCTGCATTTCTTCCAGTGCCGGATAGGCCTTGCGGATGTCTGTCACGCCCGCGTCGGAGTTGGTGGTCGCTCCCGCCGGATACAGTTTGACCGCATACACCGCGCCACTTGACTTGGCACGCTGAATCTCCTTTTTTGTGGTGTTGTCGGTGAGATACAACGTCATCAGTGGGCGGAACCTCGAACTTGGCGGCAACACTGCAAGGATACGTGTGCGGTAAGCTTGTGCCTGACTAGTAGTGGTAACTGGCGGCCTGAGATTGGGCATCACGATGGCGCGCCCGAATTGCCGCGCGGTATCCGGCAGTACCGACTGCATCAGCTCGCCGTCGCGCAAATGCAGGTGCCAGTCGTCGGGGCGGGTGATAGTGATTTGTTGCATGATAAAACTCCGTCTGGATGGATGGCGCAGATTGTAATTCAATGGCCGCCATGTTGCGGCAGCGTTAATCGTGAAACATGGCGCAACAGAATTAGGGAAATACTGAACAAGTCCCGAAACCAATCATGAATTGAGCTGTCGTAGAGGCGTTCAAT
>MGWP01000047.1:0-39715 GCA_001801055.1 Gallionellales bacterium GWA2_55_18
AAACCGCGCCTAACCCAACCTACACATCCGCAGCGCATGTTTCGTAATTAATGGTTTCAAATACTAGCCTTTGACAAGCTCAGGCCGAGCGGTTTGAGGTATAAATTAACGGCGTTTCTATCTGTAATTGGAATTACTCCATATACATCCCGCCGTTCACATGCAGCGTGACACCGGTGATGTAGGCCGCTCCGGGACTGGCGAGGAAGGCCACGGCGGTGGCGACATCGGCAGGCTGGCCGAGGCGCTTCAGCGGCACGTGTTCGACCAGTTTGGCGCGCTGTTCTTCGCCCAGACCCTGGGTCATGTCGGTGTCAATGAAGCCGGGGGCGACACAATTCACGGTGATGTTGCGGCTGCCGATTTCCTGCGCGAGGGATTTGGTGAAGCCGATTATGCCCGCCTTGGAGGCGGCATAGTTGGACTGGCCGGGGTTGCCCATGCTGCCGACCACCGAGCCGATGCTGATGATGCGCCCGCCTCTCGCCTTCATCATCGCGCGCAGCACCGCGCGGCTCAGACGAAACACCGACTTGAGGTTGGTCGCCAGCACGTCGTCCCATTCTTCGTCGCTCATGCGCGCCAGCAGGTTGTCCTTGGTGATCCCGGCGTTGTTCACCAGTATCGAGGCTTCGCCGAATTGTTTGCGCAATTCGCCCAGCATGTGTTCGGTTTGCGCCGCGTCGTTGACATTCAGCACCATGCCCGCACCCTTGATTTCCGCCGCATCCAGATAGGCGCTGATGGCCTGTGCGCCGTTGTCACTGGTGGCGGTGCCGATCACCGTTGCACCCTGTTTGCCGAGTTCCAGCGCGATGGCCTGACCGATGCCTCGGCTGGCTCCGGTCACCAGTGCGATTTGTCCTTGTAGTGTCATGTGTTACTCCTTATGCAGATGTAATAAAAATCGGTACCTAGGGTGCGCTATGCGCACCAATGCTAATGGTGCGTGGAACGCACCCTACAAAATTGTTGTTATTTTTGTTAAGTCGGTGGCAATGTCGCAGCACGATCTATATGCCACTCGGCATCCGCAACGCGTGCTGCGGGCAGCAATACCCCATGCGACATCTGCTCCAATGCGCTACGCTTTCCCGCGCCCGCTACTAAAAATATTTTCTGCCGTACTTTACTCAACGTGTTTATACCAAGCGAAACCCGCTCTGGCGGCGGTTTGGGCGAGTTGAATACCGGCACGACCAGCGCCGCGCTTTCGGTGGCCGGATTATCGGGGAACAGGCTGGCAGTATGCCCGTCTTCGCCCATGCCCAACAACACCATGTCCAGTGTCGCAATCTGCTCCAGCATAGCCGCATAAGCGGCAGCGGCAGCATGTGCCCCCAACTCGGACGGAATGAAATGGATGTTACCGGGCGGAATGGCGATATGCTCCAGCAGGGTAACGCGGACCATCGTGTCGTTGCGCTGGGCATCGCCCCTCGGCAGGCAGCGCTCGTCGCCGAGATATAGCTGGACATGAGCCCAATCAATGGCGAGATCACGCAGCTTTTCGTAGCAGCGGCGCGGTGTTTCGCCGCCTGCCAATACAAGATAAAACATGCCGCGTGCGGCGATTGCCTGCACTGCCGATTCTGCGATGCGCTGCGCGACCGCAAAGCTCAGGTCGTCAAGATTGTCGTGGATAAAAACGGCATTGGCGTTAATGTGAAACCCGCGTAGCGATTCGTTCGCCCCCTCGCCCGCTTGCGGGAGAGGGTTGGGGAGAGGTAAACGGGCAGGGCGAGTTTCATTATCAGGAGCGGCATTTTTGCCATGCTCGTTCGGCAAGATATAAGTGTTCATGTTGCCCCTTCGGCAAGTTGTGCGGCGCGCAGCGCCGGGCCGAACAGCGCGGCGCGGTCGTTCATAATCACCCTGACCGGCATGGCTTCGAGCAGCGGACGCATCCTGCCCTTGTTCAGAAACGCTTCGAGAAACGCACCAGCCTGCAACAGCGGCAAAATTTTTGGCGCGATGCCGCCGCCCAGATACAACCCGCCACGGCTCATCACCTTGAGCGCGAGGTTGCCCGCTTCCGCGCCGTACAGGCGCACGAATCTGTTCAGCGTCTCGACGCATATCTCATCACGCCCGGATAATGCGGCAGCGGAGATGGCTGCCGCCGCATCGCCACTGCGCATTTCTTCCGCCAGCCATTGCGGTACTGCGACATTGTGGCGAATGCACAGGAACTCATGCAGGCTCACCAGCCCCATGCCGGATACGACGCGCTCCCAACTGACATGCCGATACTGTTGCTGTAAATGATGCAGAAAGGCAATCTCAAGTTCATCGCCGGGACTGAAGCTGGTGTGTCCGCCTTCGGTGGCGAACGGCTGATGGCGTTGCCCGTTCCATAACAGACCGGCCTCACCCAGCCCCGTACCGGCGGCAATCACGGCGGCATTGCCGCAAGCGCCCGGCGCACCGGCTTGCAAGATCAGCAGGTCTTCCGCACCCAAGGCAGGCAGGCCATAAGCGGTTGCTTCCAGATCGTTGAGCAAGGTGCAGCGCGCAAAACCGAACTGCCGCTGCAATGCATCGGCATCAATGCACCAGGGCAGATTAGTGGTTTGCACCACCCTGCCCTGCACCGGGCCGGCGATGCCCAAGGCAATATCAGCGGGAGCTTCGACGCCGGAAAGAAAATCGCCGAGCAATGATTCAAATGCGGCGTAATCGCGGCTCGGGTAACTGGCTTCGCGCACAACATGAACCCGCGTGCCGCTGACCTCGATGACAGCAAGACGCGTCTTGGTTCCGCCGATATCGCCCGAAAGAAATTGTTTCAAGATATCAATACGCTTCCAGCTTTGCACCATCCAGATTCAACGAATGGCGCCAGAATTGGTCATCGCGGTCGAACAGCCGGTATGTGCCGCGCGGCCCCCAACTGCCAGCCTGGTAAGTATTGATGAAGTCGCGCTCCATCGCCCATACCTTGAGGATCGGATCCACCACGCGCCATGCCGCTTCAACTTCGTCGATGCGCAGGAACAGCGAAGGATCGCCCTGCATCACGTCCAGCAACAGGCCGGCGTAAGCGTCGAAATCCTCGTCGCTGTCCTTGCGGTAGGTGGCATCCAGGCTGAGAGACCTAGTGTGCAAGTCCAGCCCCGGCACCTTGACCTGCATCTCGATTTTCATGCAATCGTCGGGCTGAATACCCAGCATGATCCAGTTCGGCTGTGGCGGCCCCTGGCGTGTTTTGCGCAGCAGATCCTGCGGCGGGTTCTTGAAGCGGATGCAGATTGCCGAACTGCCTTCCGCCATGCGCTTGCCGGTGCGCAGGTAAAACGGCACACCTGCCCAACGCCAGTTGTCGATGAACAATTTCAGCGCCGCATAAGTTTCCGTGGTGCTGTCCGGCGCCACACCAGGCTCTTCCAGATAACCGGGAACCGTCTGTCCATTGATGGTGCCACTGGTGTACTGGCCGCGAAATGCATGGGCATGCACCGAGTTCTGCGTGATCGGCCGTATCGCCTTCAGCACTTTCACCTTTTCATCGCGCAAATGCTCGGCGGAGATGGTCAATGGCGGCTCCATCGCCACCAGCGCCAGCAACTGCAACAAGTGGCTCTGGATCATGTCGCGCAGCGCACCGGCCCCTTCGTAGTAACCGGCGCGCCCTCCGATGCCCAGGGTCTCGGATTGGGTGATTTGCACATGGTCGATGTAATGGTGATTCCACAGCGGCTCCAGCAGCAGGTTGGCGAAGCGGAACACCATCACGTTCTGCACCGTGCCCTTGCCGAGGTAATGGTCGATACGATAAATCTGCGGTTCGTTCAGATGCTTGTATAAGCTTCCTTGCAGGGTCTGCGCGCTCAATAAATCGTAGCCAAACGGCTTCTCGATCACCACACGACGCCAGCCATGTTTTTCCTTGAGCAAATCAACCTTGCCCAATTTATCAACGA
The DNA here is from genome assembly GCA_001801055.1 of Gallionellales bacterium GWA2_55_18. GTDB lineage: Bacteria > Pseudomonadota > Gammaproteobacteria > Burkholderiales > Gallionellaceae > Gallionella. The sequence goes on from MGWP01000047.1 coordinate 3,924, forward strand.
TATCCGGAAACGCTGCGGGACTAACCGACATGTAGAACACCATATTGGGAGGGAAACCCGCCCCCCCTTCCAGCAACTGCTGCAAACGCTGATAGGCCGCGTCATCGCCGGGCGGAATGGCATGATAGTGCATGCGCGCACAAAAGCGTTCCAACGCCGTTTGGTCTATCCCTTTCGGATAGATCGGCTGCAACATTTTGACAATTTCATCGATCCATTCCTCGCGCTGCCGCAGCTCGATGCTGCAACCGAGTATGACCACATGCTCCGGCAAGCGCTTGGCCAGCTCAAGGCGAAACAGCGACGGGATCAGTTTGAGCCGACTGAGATTGCCGGCTGCGCCGAATATCACCAGTGTGCAGGGTTCCATGGTTTTCATGTTCGGGGCGCCCTGTCAGTTCGTTTGCTTGACTGCGTGGCCGCCGAACGCATTGCGCATGGTGGACAGCAGGCGATATCCGTAGCCGGTTCCGTCCTGGCTGGTAAAGCGCATCTGCAACGCCAGCGTCAACACCGGAGCGGCGACGCCCTGATCGATTGCCTCCACTACCGTCCAGCGCCCTTCGCCGGAGTCCGGCACAAAGGGCGCAATATTCGTCAATTCCTGGTCATGCTTCAGCGCTTCAGCGGTGAGATCGAGCAGCCAGCTGCGCACCACCGAACTATGCCGCCACAACTCGGTGACCTGCGCCAGATCGAGGGAAAATTCCTTCTTGCCGCGCAGCAGTTCCAGCCCTTCGGCAAACGACTGCATCATGCCGTACTCAATACCGTTGTGGATCATCTTGGTGAAGTGCCCCGCGCCGACCGGCCCGACATGCGCCCAGCCGCGATCCGCAGCGGGTGCCAGCGCCTGTAGGATGGGCGTCATTATTTTGGCCACTTCGGGGGTCGCTCCGACCATCAGACAATAGCCGTTCTCCAACCCCCAGATACCGCCGGAGGTGCCGGAATCCATGAAGCCGATGCCCTGCTCCGCCAGCCATGCGCCGCGCCGCTGGCTGTCGTGGTAATTCGAATTCCCGCCGTCCACAATGATGTCCCCTTTTGAGAGCAGCGGCACCAGCGCGCGAACCTGTTGCTCGGTCGGCTCGCCGCTCGGGAGCATCAGCCAGACGATGCGCGGGCCGGACAGTTTCGCCACCGCGTCGGCCACCGAGGTTGCGGCGACCATACCCTCCTCCGAGGCAAGCTGCGCAACCACATCTGTCGTGCGGTCGTAACCCACCACTTCGACACCGCCACGGCGCAGCCTGCGCACCATGTTGCCACCCATCTTGCCCAGCCCTATCATCGCCATTCGCATAAGATTCTCCCTGAGAAAACAATCAGCCAAAAATAATCAGGTTACACAATCGACCCATGCCGCCCGTAAAACCTGCCATAAAACATTACCATACATGTGGATTATATGCCTTAATTCACAATTTCATGTATGCGCAGGCGAAGCTGGCAGGGCAATCGCATCAAATTTTCCTAAGTCCAAACAATGTTTTGCGGTAGTAAGCCAGAAGTGGCGAAGAGGATGCTGCGGGTGTGTATCCCGCCCTTGCACTTTGATGTATCGGGGGAAGGTCAGGTTAAGTTTGATGCGATTGCCCTGCCAACATAAGATCATAAGCAAGCTGCTTTACCGCCAGTATCTAAACAGCTATATTTCGGCCACTTGGATTTCGGGAGCAAATCGTGAGTGACAATACGCCACAACACATCAGGCTGGACGGCATTGCGGACTATACAGCGGCTCTGGACACGTTGTGTGATCTGGCGCAACACAGTCTGTATTTATTTGATAATGACCTTGATGGATCGGGTTTTAACGCGGAAAACCGCTATGAAATATTGCGTAAACTTTTGCTTGCCAGCCCCATGTCTCGACTGCTCGTGCTAGTTCATGATACGCGTTACTTATCCACGCTATGCCCGCGCATGATGCTGTTGCTGCACCAATTCGGTAGCAGCATGTTCATTTACCAGACGCCCAAGAATTTACGGCAAATCACCGAACCGTTTGCCGTCGCAGACGAATCGCATTATGTGCGCCGCTTTCATTTTGACGATCCGCGCGGCATCCTGGCACAGCACGATCCTGAAAATGCGCGCGCCTTGAAATCACGTTTTATGGAAATGTGGGCAAGCTCCCATCCGGGAATATCATCCACGAGGCTCGGGCTATAGTAAAAAATTGCAAAATTTGCAAAATTGCTGGATTTTCCGCGCTCAGATGATAGAATGTGCGGCCTTTGGTTTTGGGCGCGTTTTTGTTTTTTAAATGCGCTTGGATCCAGGTGAAATTTTTATGATTTTTTTTAACCAACACTCCCGAGGAAAAAATATGAAACTATCTGCTCTTGTTGCTGCTCTGTTGGCTCTTGCTTTGACCGCATGTGGCGGTGGCGCTCCAGCTCCTGCTGCTGCCCCAGCTGCACCAGCTCCTGCTGCTGCACCAGCTCCTGCTGCTGCTCCGGCTGCTGCTGCTCCGGCTGCTGATGCTGCCGCCGCTCCTGCTGCTGCCGCTCCGGCTGCTGCCGCTCCTGCTGCTGCTGCCGCTCCGGCTGCTGCTGCTCCTGCTGCTGACGCTGCAAAGAAACACTAAGTATTCAGCGCTTCACAGCAACAAAAAAACCGACGCAAGTCGGTTTTTTTGTGCCTCGAAGCCAATTTTAAATAATTTCCCGCCAGGAAAATCCATTTTCCTGCATTGCCACACATACCCAATCCGCCTCACAGCCAAGTGCGCCGCATAAGGCTTGCGAAGCGAGTTCCGCCGTGTTGTTCTGACGGCTCAAATGAGCGGCAATCAAATGCTGTAATCGGCTCGTATCCAGCCGACTCAGTATACCGGCAGCATCCTGATTATTCAGATGCCCCAAACGCCCGCCCACGCGTTGCTTGATGCTATATGGGTATTCGCCATTCATCAGCATCCGGCTATCGTGGTTGCACTCCAATACCAGCGCATTGCAACCGCTCAGAGTGCGCTCTATATGCGCCGTGCTGCATCCCGCATCGGTCAATACGCCCAGCCGCCTTATTCCATCGTTGAAAATAAATTGCACCGGTTCGGCGGCATCATGCGGAACAGGGTAGGGAGTAATTTCAATATCTCCAATTACAAATGCTTGATGGGGGTCAATTTCATGGAGGTTAACACCGGTAAGGATTTTCGGCTGACTGTGCAATGTGCCATGGGTGAGCCAAACCGGCAGATTGAATTTGCGCGCCAGCCGCGCCACACCGCCGATATGGTCACCGTGCTCATGCGTGACGGCAATGCCGCTCAACTGCTCTGCGGATACGCCCAAACGCGCCAAACGCGAGAGTGTGTCTTGCAGCCCGAAACCACAATCCATCAGCACATGCGTCCGATTTGCTGCAACCAGCAGCGCATTGCCTTCGCTGCCGCTACCCAGTGAAGCAAATCGCATGGAATTACTGGTTAATATTTTTGTAAATTGCCTCAATCATCTGCTTGGTGGCGTCCCCGCTAACGCCGTCCTGGCTGGTGACGGACACTTCACATGCCTTGCCGCCATCTTTGACATTCACACGGTAATGCGTGTTGGTAATCTCGCTATTTTTCCAGAATTGCAAATTATCCAGCCAGCCGCTTTCTGCTTTGGCAGAGCGCAGGGAGTAAACACCCTTGGCACGGTCATTGGTCTCCACTGCCAAACCGGCGCGCTCGATAGCAAGGCCCACCTTGCGCCATGACTTATCAAATGTATCATTCACCACGATGACGCTGCTGCCGTCAAAAACCTCTTGCAGGCTTGCTGTCCCTACCGGTCCTGTTGTATTGATGGAAGATGCGGGTACATTAATGGAAGATGCGGAAACTGGCGTCGCGCCAATCTCGACCTGATCTATATTCTTGTAAATAGCCTCAACCATCTGCTTGCTTGCATGGTCGCTTACACCATCCAAGTCGGTGACGGACACTTCACACGCTGTGCCGTCATCTTTGACATTCACGCGGTAACGCGTGTTGGTATTTTGTCCGTTTTTCCAGAACTGCAGCTTATCCATCCAGCCGCTTTCTGCTTTGGGTGGACGCAGAAAGTAAATACCCTTTGTGCGATCCTTGTCTTCTACGGCAAAACCCGCACGCTCGATAGCGAGGCCTACCCTGCGCCAGGATCTGTCGAACGCATCATGCATCACAATGACGCTGTTGCCGTCAGAAGTCTCATACAGCCTGACTGCCCCCGCCGCCGAGCCGGGCACACCGCCCGCCACGCTGCTGGCCGTTTGAGCTTCGCTGCCGCCGAAACGCACCATCAAGCGCTGCAACATGATGGTTTCCTTCTCGGAATCATTGGCTCGCACTTGCCACTGGGATATATTCTGGTCGGCAGACATGTCCACTTCCATGCCGCGATGGGAGATGTATACCTCAGTACTCACACCATCCTTGCCGCGCTCCAGACGCACACGATACTGGTCGCGCTCGCCGGATGAATTGACCCTATCAAGCATTTTTTCAAACCAGTTGCGAGGGGTATTGGGGCGGTTCTCTGCCCAATCGGTTTCGATCACGCCTGCCGCCTGGTCTTCACTCTTGATAGTCAAGCCGCTTTCCTGCAAGAAAGCCTTGACCACCAGCCAGACATTGTCCGGTGTGTCTTTCACCGCCAGCCAGCGTTGTGCGCCATTGCGCTCCAAACTCACATTCTTCATCTGCGGCAATACTGTACCTGCGCGGCCTCGTGTTGCCGCTACGCCGCCCTTGCTGTAATCGGAAAAAGTCGCGACAGATCCGTCATCGCCCTGCGGCACTCTATAGCGTTCATCCCTGCCGGGAGCCGTCAGGTCGGGCGGTATCTCCAGCGCCGGTGCTTGCTCCGCACCGGAGCGATAGTCGATACGCTTGTTGCCCAAGCCAAGCGTGTTGCATCCCGCCAGCATAACCAGCACAACGCTGAACATTCCAATATGTAAAACTTTCATTGTTTCTCTCTCCGACTGCATTGCTTAATGTATAAGTACACCGGCTTGGCGCATGGCCTGCTCGACAGAACCTTGCGCCCCTTGCGACAAAGGCGTGAGCGGCAAACGCAACGCGTTTTTTATTTTACCCATGCGTGCCACCGCCCACTTCACCGGGATCGGGTTGGCTTCGACAAACAAATTCCGATGCAGCCCCAGCAGGCGAAAATTGATTTCGCGTGCCTTGGCAATCTCGCCGTTCAAGGCCGCCGCGCACATCTCGTGCATCAGCCTGGGCGCGACATTCGCCGTTACCGAAATCGTGCCGTGCGCGCCGAGCAGCATTAACGCCAGCGTACTGGCATCGTCGCCGCTGTATACCGCAAAATCTTCCGGCACGCGTTGCAACAGGTCGCTGCCGCGCTCGATGTTGCCGGTCGCATCCTTGATGCCGACGATATTGGGAATCTGCGCCAGACGCAACACGGTATCGTTGCTCATATCGGCAACGGTGCGTCCCGGCACGTTGTACAGGATATGCGGCATATCCACCGCTCCGGCGATGGCCTTGAAATGCTGATACAAACCTTCCTGGGTCGGCTTGTTGTAATAGGGAACAACTGACAGCGAAGCGTCCGCACCAGCCTTTTTCGAGAACGCCGCCAGCTCGATAGCTTCTCTGGTCGAGTTCGCGCCGGTTCCGGCGATGACAGGAATACGCCCGGCGGTGTGCTCGACAGCAATCTGGATCAACATCTCGTGTTCTTCCACATCCACCGTCGGCGACTCGCCGGTTGTGCCGACCACCACGATACCATCAGTACCCTGCCCGACATGGAAATCGATCAACGCGCGGAATGCCGCCAAATCGAGGCTACCGTCCTCATGCATCGGGGTAACAATTGCAACAATACAGCCCTTGATCATTTGGCTCCCATTATCCTTGCCAACAAAAACGAAGCGGGCATTCTACCGTAATACGGCGATACCCCAAAGGTCAGGATGAAAAACTCAAGCAGGCGCTAAGTTTTTTCCGGCGGGCGCAATACCTGAGAAATAACATCAAACCCAAAGCCGCGCGATTGCAGAAAGCGCATTTGTTTGGTTTTCTCCCTGGCTTCTTGCGGCAACACACCGAACTTTCTTTGCCACACTTCACGAGCGGCATCCAATTCGCTTTCCTTTAATGCGGGCAGCGCGGCATCGATCAACTCTTCCGCGATACCTTTTTGGCGCAACTCGTACGCGATACGCTGAGTGCCGAAACGGCTGCGCCTGGTATGCAGCAATTGCGTGACGGCGCGCGCGTCGGACAGCCAACCGCGCGCCGTCAAATCATCCAGCAGCGCATCCAATTCTTCCGGTCGCGGGTTTTCCGGTTGCGACAGACTGAAATCACCATCCGTGCAGGTATGGGGAAGCAATTTGCCGCGCAGCTCGGCACGGCTAAATTCACGGCGCGCCAAGTATTGCAGGGCGCGCGTGCGCAGGCTTAACTCAGGCTTTTTCCTCACCCGTGTGCCCGGCTAATAGTTTTTCAGAGGATTTTGTGCTCGCTTTTGTACTGGCTTTTTCGCCCGCCTTGGCTTTGGTCTTTTCGCCCGCCTCAAGCAGCGCGACCCCCAATGCTCCGCGCACCTTGTTTTCGATTTCGAAGGCGATTTCCGGATGTTCGCGCAAATATTCGCGCGCGTTGTCCTTGCCCTGGCCGATTTTCTCGCCCTTGTAGGCGTACCAGGCACCGGATTTTTCCACCAGCTTGTGCTGTACGCCCAGTTCGATAACTTCGCCCTCGCGTGAAATGCCTTCGCCGTACAGGATGTCGAACAATGCTTCGCGGAACGGCGGTGCAACCTTGTTCTTCACCACCTTTACGCGCGTCTCGTTGCCGATCACCTCATCGCCCTTCTTGATCGCGCCGATGCGGCGGATATCGAGGCGCACCGAGGCGTAAAACTTGAGCGCATTGCCGCCGGTGGTGGTTTCCGGGTTGCCGAACATCACGCCGATTTTCATGCGAATCTGGTTGATGAAGATCACCAGCGTATTGGAACGCTTGATGTTGGCGGTCAGCTTGCGCAGCGCCTGCGACATCAGGCGCGCATGCAGACCCATTTGCGCATCACCCATTTCTCCCTCGATTTCGGCCTTGGGTGTCAGCGCGGCCACCGAGTCGATCACTACCACATCCACCGAGGCGGAACGCACCAGCATGTCGGTAATTTCCAGAGCCTGCTCACCATTGTCCGGCTGCGAGATCAGCAGGTCTTCGACTTTCACACCGAGCTTTTGCGCGTAACTTGGATCGAGTGCATGTTCCGCGTCGATAAACGCCGCCGTGCCGCCCAGTTTCTGCATCTCGGCGATGATTTGCAAGGTCAGCGTAGTCTTGCCGGATGATTCCGGCCCATAGATTTCCACCACCCGACCACGCGGCAAACCTCCCACGCCGAGCGCAATATCCAGTCCCAGCGAACCGGTGGAAACAACTTCTATGTCTTTCACGACATCACTCTCGCCCAAACGCATGATCGAGCCTTTGCCGAACTGCTTTTCAATCTGGCTCAATGCAGCTGCGAGCGCCTTGCTTTTATTCTCATCCATTATGTATATTCCCCTCAAAAAGTAGTGCGCGGATTATGGCACACCCTATGAAAAATCAAGCTAATTCTGTTCGCCGCCCAAGCAGATCAATCACTCCCTGCAATGCAATATGTACCGATTGGGCGCGCACTTCGGCACGATTACCATTAATTTGATGGCGCTGCGCGTGAGCAGCGCCATGTTTGAGCCCCCAGGCGAACCATACCGTGCCAACCGGCTTATCCGGTGTGCCGCCATCCGGCCCGGCGATGCCGCTTACCGCCAATGCCACTTGCGCCGCGCTGTTGGCCAGCGCGCCTGCCACCATCTCGCGCACCACCGCCTCGGACACCGCACCATGCTGAATGAGCGCCGCTTCGCTCACGCCCAACATCTGCTGCTTGGCAAGATTGGAATAAGTGATGAAGCCGCGCTCGAACCATGCCGAACTGCCCGCCACATCTGTGATGGCCTGCGCCACTCCGCCGCCGGTACAGGATTCCGCCGTCGCCAGCATCAGCCCGTGCGATTTCAGTGCCCCGCCAACTTGCGCTGCCAGAATATCCATCGCCACTCCGAATTACAGGGGCGAGATTCATCGCGCCCTGATCTACCCATGCGCCAAAAGAAGGGCGCGATAAATCTCGCCCCTACACGTTATTTGTTTAATCCGCGCGCCAAATCATTCTGGATATCGACCACCGCTTCCAGCCCCGTTGCGATACGGATCAGGCCATCCGTGATGCCTGCCGCCGCGCGCGCCTCCGGCGTGATGCGCCCGTGGGTGGTGCTGGCTGGATGGGTGATGGTACTCTTGGTGTCGCCCAGATTAGCGGTAATCGAGATCATCCGCGTGTTGTCGATCACTCGCCATGCGGCCTCTTTACCGCCCTTGACTTCGAACGACACGATGCCGCCACCGGTCTTTTGCTGTTTCATCGCCAGCGCATGCTGCGGATGCGACGGCAGCCCCGGATAGAACACCCGCGCCACATTGGGCTGCGCTTCCAGCCAGCGCGCCAGCTCCAACGAATTGGCGCTGTGCGCGTCCATACGCAGCTTGAGCGTCTCCATGCCTTTCAATAATACCCAAGCGTTAAATGCGCTCAGCGTCGGCCCGGCGGTGCGCAGGAAACCGTACACGCCTTCCATATTCTTTCTGCTACCCAACACCGCACCGCCCAGTACGCGCCCTTGCCCGTCGATATACTTGGTCGCTGACTGGATCACGATGTCCGCACCCAGTTCCAGTGGGCGTTGCAGGATCGGCGTACAAAAGCAGTTGTCCACCGCCAGCAACGCACCGCATCCCTTCGCCACTGCGGCAATCGCAGCGATATCGGAAATCTCGGTGAGCGGGTTGGACGGCGTTTCCAGAAAGAATAACTTTGTGTTGGGGCGCACTGCCGCTTGCCATTCGCTCGTATCTGTTGCAGAAACGTAAGTCGTTTCCACGCCGAATTTTTTGATGATGTTGTTGAACAGATTGATCGTCGCGCCGAAGATGCTGCGTGAAGCGATGATGTGGTCGCCCGCCTTCAGCAAGCCCATCACGCACGCCAGTATCGCCGACATGCCCGATGCCGTGGCGACGCATTGCTCCGCGCCTTCCAGCGCGGCGAGCCGCTCTTCGAACATCGTCACGGTCGGGTTGGTGAAGCGCGAATAGATGTTGCCGGGCTGTTCGCCGGTGAAACGCGCGGCGGCTTGTGCGGCATTTTCGAACACGAAGCTCGAAGTCAGGAACAACGCCTCGCTGTTTTCGCCGAACTGGCTGCGCACCGCGCCCGCGCGCACCGCGAGGGTTTCCGGTTGGTATTTTTGTTGCTCACTCATCATCTGTCCTCTGATTCCTGATTCCTGATCCCCGAACCTCACATTGAAGCCGCATTTATCGCCAGATCCAGCTCCAACTGATCCTCGTCTATCGCCTTGTTGGCTTTCCCGCCGCCACGCCGAATTTCTATCTCATCCAAATAGTGCGGCGTAATATCGCCGGTGATGTAGTTGCCGTCGAAGCAGGAAGCGTCGAGATTCGTAATGCCGGGGTTGACCTTGCGTATCGCCGCCTTGAGGTCATCCAAATCCTGGTAGATCAGCCGATCCGCGCCGATTTCGCGGCAAATTTCCTCATCGTTGCGCCCGGTCGCAATCAGTTCGTTGCGGCTCGGCATGTCGATGCCATACACATTCGGAAAGCGCACCGGCGGCGCGGCGGAGGCAAAGTACACTTTCAGCGCACCGGCGTCGCGCGCCATTTGCACGATCTCGCGGCTGGTGGTGCCGCGCACGATGGAATCGTCCACCAGCAGCACGTTCTTGCCCTTGAATTCCACGCCGATAGCATTCAGCTTTTGGCGTACCGATTTTTTACGCATCGCCTGCCCCGGCATGATGAAGGTGCGCCCGATATAGCGGTTTTTCACGAAGCCTTCCCGGAATGGCAGGTTGAGGCGGTTCGCCAGTTGCAGCGCGCTGGGTCGGCTGGAGTCGGGGATCGGGATGACCACGTCGATATCCACCTCGCCCCAGGTGCGCCTGAGTTTGTCGGCGAGGTATTCGCCCATGTACAGGCGCGTCTCGTACACCGACACGCCATCGATCATAGAATCCGGTCGCGCCAAATAAACATATTCGAAAATACACGGGTTGAGGCTGGCTTTATCGCTGCATTGCTGGCTGTGAAAATTGCCATCAAAATCGATGAACACCGCTTCGCCGGGCGCGACATCCCGCAAAAATCTGAAACCCAGCGTATCCAGCGCCACGCTTTCCGATGCGACCAGATATTCCGGCCCATGCTCGGTTTCATGCACACCCACCACCAGCGGGCGGATGCCGCAACTATCGCGGAACGCCAGCAAGCCATAGCCCGCAATCATCGCCACCACGGCATAAGCGCCCCGGCAACGCCGGTGTACGCCGGATACCGCAGCAAAAATGGCCGGTACAGTCAGGCGCAGCCCCTTGGAGCTGGCCTGCAACTCGTGCGCCAGCACATTCAGCAACACTTCAGAATCGGAATCGGTATTGACGTGGCGCAAGTCATCCGCAAACAACTGCTTCTTCAGCTCTTCGGCATTGGTCAGGTTGCCGTTATGTCCGAGCACGATGCCAAATGGCGAATTCACATAGAACGGCTGCGCCTCGTTGTGATCCACCGCGGAACCGGCGGTGGGATAGCGCACATGCGCGATACCCGCGTTGCCACGCAATGCCCGCATGTTGCGCGTGCGGAACACATCGCGCACCAGCCCATTATCCTTGTGCAAATGAAAGGTGCGCCCGTCCAGCGTAGCGATACCGGCAGCATCCTGGCCGCGATGTTGCAAGACTTGCAAACCGTCATACAGCAAATGGTTGGCTGGCGTTTGCGAAACTACACCGAGAATGCCGCACATGATTTTATCCCAACAATTTAACTGCCAAAAAACCAACTGCACCCAATAATTAACTTCGGGAATCGATTCCAACGATTAACTATGGGTACGATAATGTATGCGCGCCGCTATGTTGTCCGGCAACCACACTTTAGTAAACAACGCGACCCCCTCCGCCGCTTTGCTCGTCTGTGCGGTGCGCCAGAACGGCTGTTCTGGAATATGCGTCAACCCGGCCAGCCACACCAGAACGAGCACCACCAGCCCGCCGCGCAACAGCCCGAACATCCCGCCCAACATCCTGTCCAACCAGCCCAGCCCGACTGCCTTCACCAGCTTGGAAACCAGCCAGGCCAGCACACCCCACACAACCAATGCCGCAACAAATACCGCAGCATAAGCCACCGCAATACGCGCAAGCGCTTGTGTCCCTTCGTCATTGCTCAGGACCGGCATCGGTATCAGCGGCGCAACATCACCGGCAAACAACCGGCTCAATACAAATGCGACCGGCCAACCCAACAGCGACAACACCTCATAAACAAGGCCGCGCCACAAACCGAGCAACAACGAAACCAGCAATATTCCCGCTACGGCAAAATCAAACCCGGTCATTTCTCATTCGTGACTACCGGATGCAAGCCATGTTTTTCCAACAACTGCCGCACTTTCTCCGCCTTATCCCGCTCCGTGTAGGGTCCGACACGCACACGAATCTTGTCGCCAATTTTTTCGGTATAGGCCTTACTGAAACCCCATTTTTTCAGCTTATCCAGTTCCTGTTTCGCGGTAGCAGCGTTGGCATAGGCACCAACCTGCGCGACATAACTGTCAACACTATCCGGTTTGGCTTGGCCTTTGGATTCCGGGCTTTTGGGTTCAGGTTTTTTGGGTTCCGGGCTTTCGGATTCCGGAGCATTGGCTTCCAGTAGCTTATTGGCAGCCGGTTGTATCTTGCCCTGCGCTTCGGTTCTGGGATTGCTTGCGGCTGGCGGTTGATTGTTTGGTGCAGCAACCGGTTTTGCAGCATCGGCTTGCGCCACAGCAGACGCGGCAACCGGTGGTGGCGAAGCATCCACGACTGTGGAAGCGGCTAACGGTAATATCCCTGCCACTTCCGAAGCCGCCACACCCGGCACAAACTCGCCGACCTTTTCTGGAGCCGGAATACGCAGGTCGATGTCTTCCCCGGTGGGCTTGGGTTCGCTATCCAGCACCATCGGCAGTACCACCACCACCGCCAGCGTGAGCGCGATTGCACCGATCAGGCGGCGGCGCGCTTTGCGCCTGAGATTCAGTTCATCGTCTGTCTGCTGCTTTGCCATTCTTTAGTGAACCCCTAAATTTTTCCCCGCCATCACTTCGGCTACGGTGTAGAACGACCCGAAGGCCGCGATTCTATCATTTTCACCCGCCGCGTTACAGGCATAACGCAACGCTTCGCCGACGTTATGGAAGGCTTGAATTTCCCCGCGCACGCCGCGCTGCCGCAACACTTGCGCCAGCTCATCGGCGCTCGCGCCACGCGGTGCGGCGATACCCGCCACCAGCCAGGTATCGATATGCGGATCGAGCGCCGCCGCCACCCCCGCCATGTCCTTGTCCCCAAGCATCGCAAACACCGCCCAGGTATGCGGACAGGGCGGCAAGCTGGCGAGATTTTGCGCCAGCGAGCGCGCCGCATGGGGGTTGTGCGCCACATCCAAGATCAGCGCCGGTTTGCCCGGTATAACCTGAAAACGCCCTGCCAATCGCACCTCGACCAGCCCGCGCCGCACCGCCTCCATACTCACCGGCAAGCGCTCCTTCAGCGCATCCAGCGCCGCCAACACCGCGCAGGCGTTGTTAAGCTGAAATGCGCCGCGCAACGCCGGGTACGGCAAGGAATTGCGCGCGCCGATTGTGCTGCGGTAGTTCCACTGCATCGACCCCTTCCCCCTCCCCTCCCCCGGAGGGAGAGGGGCTTCTAGTTCCCTCTCCCTCCGGGGGAGGGCTAAGGAGGGGGAGTGTGAGATGACAATAGTGCGTGATACATCGCCACTTCCCTCTCTGATGGAACTACTAGCCATCTGACTAGGCTGTCCAACAACGACAGCCAAGTCATTGGTTACCTCACTCCCTCTCCCGCCTGCGGGAGAGGGAAGTTGAAACCCAAATTCCCGCCCGATCCGCCAAAGTTGTGCGCCAACTTTTTCGGCATGGTCAATAATCGCCTGCGGCACATCCGCATCCGCACAAATAGCCACCTTGCCGCTGCGGAATATCCCCGCCTTCTCGAAAGCGATCTGCTCGCGCGTCTCGCCGAGGTAATCGGTGTGGTCGATATCCACATTGGTCACCACCGCGCAGTCGTTATCGAACGCGTTAACCGCATCCAGCCTGCCGCCCAGCCCGACTTCGAGAATCGCGACATCCACCTTGTGTTCGATGAAGCACTGCATCGCCGCCAGCGTGCCAAATTCAAAATAGGTCAGGGGAATATCAACCGGTGCTGACGGTTGCCCCCTCCCCTTCAAGGGGAGGGTTGGGGTGGGGATGGGTATCTCGTCATTCGCGCCTTGCCCTTTGCGCGCCCGCTCGATTTTTTCAAAGGAAGCGCACAACTCCGCATCGCTCGCCTGCCGCTTGCCGATGCGCACGCGCTCGTTGTAATGCAGCAGATGCGGCGAGGTGTAGCAGCCGACCCGGTATCCGGCGGCGTGCAGCATGCTTTCCAGCATCGCGCACACCGAACCCTTGCCGTTGGTGCCGCCGACCGTGATGATGGGAAAATCAGGCTGTAGATTCAACCGCTGCTTGACCTGCGCCACGCGCTCCAGGCCGAGCGCGATGGTCTTGGGATGCAGGGATTCGAGGTAGCTTAGCCAGTCGTGTAAATTCATTTTCCGGGCGAATCGCGGTGTCGCGTGCTCGCTCATTCCTCGCCTACTATCAAGGTATGTCTCATCATTCGCTGCGCGGCTCCTTGCGCTTCATCCCGGAAAATGAATTTCCAAAGTCTCGTTGAACATCCGGCGCAATGCCCGTTGGTTATTGCGCTCTACGCTCGTCAGGATTCGATGACCTCATCCGGAATTTCAAACTCGGCAATGCTGTATCCTGTTATCTCAGCTAATTTCCATGCCTGAAAATGTGCCCATTTAGGTGTCCATGTGTCGGATTCAAAGGAAACGATGGCATAGCGATCTTCATCAAAATAACCAATGACTTTTGAATAATGCTCCACCCAAACAATGTTGTTTATTTTGCCTGTCTGCTCAAGCTGCCGTTCACGATACTCCAATGCGAGCTTTATTGATTCCAAAGTAAAAACAGTTAAGTTTTTTGAGTCTTTTAATCGACGAATAAGATCATCCAGTTTCTTTGTTAGTCGAGACGATTTTATATATCTCTGTATAGCTGCCGAAAGTGTTAAATTATTTTGACTTAAGTAACTTTTTATCTGCTGCGCAATGTCTTCAGCAGCATTAGTAACGGATGTTCCTGGATCCTTCGCCATTTGTGAACAGATGACAACTAGCGGTTTATCGGCATCATCAAGAATACGTACATGACATCGAGATGGGGTATCCCAAAAACCACCAAAATTGTGAATAAATTCCTCTTTTATCGCCACCGCTGCTCCCGAATTCAACTAAACCTAAGCCGCTTCAATCTCCGCCACCGCCGATTGCTTGGTCAGCAACGTGATCAGCGTCGTCAGTTGATTCTTCATCTCGCGCCGGTCGATGATCATGTCCACCGCGCCGTGTTCGAGCAGAAACTCCGCGCGCTGGAAGCCTTCCGGCAGGGTTTCGCGCACTGTTTGCTGGATCACGCGCGCACCGGCAAAACCGATCAGCGCGCCGGGTTCGGCGATCACCACGTCGCCCATGAAGGCGAAGCTGGCGGATACGCCGCCCATGGTCGGGTCGGTCAGCACCGAGATGAACGGCAGTTTTTCCTGGCTGAGTTGCGTCAAGGCGGCGCAGGTCTTCGCCATCTGCATCAACGACAGCAGGCCTTCCTGCATACGCGCGCCGCCGCTGGCGGCGAAGCAGATGAACGGACATTTTTGTTCCAGCGCAACTTGCACGCCACGCACAAAACGCTCGCCGACTACCGAGCCCATCGAACCGCCCATGAAGTTGAATTCAAATGCCGCGACAACCACCGGAACCGCATGGACACTGCCCTGCATCACCACCAGCGCGTCTTCCTCTTCGGTGCTTTTCTTAGCTGCGACGAGGCGCTCCGAATACTTCCGGCTATCCTTGAATTTGAGGGTGTCGATCGGCAACACTTCCGCACCGATCTCGAAGCGCCCTTCGCCGTCGAGCAGCAGATCCAGACGGGTACGCGCGGTGATGCGGTGATGGTGATGGCACTTCGGGCAGACGCTCTGGTTCTTTTCCAGATCGGAGTGATACAACACCGCCTGGCAGGATGGGCACTTATGCCACAAACCTTCCGGCACATTTTTCTTGGCATCGCCGTCGCGGCGCTTGATCTTGGGCGGCAATAATTTCTGGAACCAGCTCATGGTGTTTCCTTTTCCTTGTCTGCTTATTCATTTCTGGGAGCGCGGGCATCTTGCCCGCTTTAATTATGCGGGCAAGATGCCCGCGCTCCAGTCATTTCACAAAAACATTAGGCCTGATCCACCGCCAGCCTTAGTTCTTTGACCAGTTTGCCCACATTGGCGACTACATTCTGTTCGGTCGAGTTTTCGATCTCCTGCACGATGCGGCTGCCCACCACCACGCCGTCGCACAGCTTCGCCACCGCCAGTGCGGTGGCCGCATCGCGGATACCGAAGCCGACGCCAATGGGCAGGCTGATATGCTTGCGCAGTTGCGGAATTTTTTGTGCGATGGCATCCAAATCCAGATGCCCTGCGCCGGTTACACCTTTAAGCGAGACATAATACACATAACCGCGCGCCAGTTTGGCGACCTGCTGGATGCGCGCATCATTGGTGGTCGGTGCCAGTAGAAAGATCGGATCGATACCGTGGGCCTGCAGATGCTCGAACGCATCGTGGCTCTCTTCCGGCGGGAAATCCACGGTCAGCACGCCATCCACGCCGACTTCTGCGCAACGCCTAGCGAATGTTTCCCAGCCCATCGCTTCGATCGGGTTGCCGTAGCCCATCAGTACCACCGGTGTGGTCGCATCCTGTTTGCGGAACTCCGCCACCATTTCCAACACGCCGCGCAACGACATGCCGTGTTTGAGCGCGCGCTCGGAAGCGCGCTGGATAGTAGGGCCATCCGCCATCGGGTCGGAGAACGGCACGCCCAGTTCGAGCACATCCGCGCCTGCTTCCACCAGCGCATGCAGCAGCGGTACGGTGAGTTGCTGCGATGGATCGCCTGCGGTGATGAACGGGATCAGTGCCTTGCGTCGTTGTTGCTTGAGTTTGGCGAAAGTTACTTGAATACGGCTCATAGCGTGATCCCCTTCAACTTCGCCACAGTATTCATATCCTTGTCACCGCGACCGGAAAGGTTCACCAGCAGTACTTTGTCTTTCGACATCGTCGGCGCGATCTTCATCGCATGCGCCAAAGCATGGCTGGATTCCAGCGCGGGGATAATGCCTTCAAAACGGCACAGCGCATCGAATGCGGCCAGCGCTTCATCGTCGTTGATCGCGACGTATTGCGCGCGCCCCATGTCTTTCAACAGGCAGTGTTCGGGGCCGACGCCGGGGTAATCCAATCCGGCGGAGATGGAATGCGTCTCGATGATCTGACCGTTCTCATCCTGTATCAGATAGACCTTGTTGCCGTGCAACACGCCGACCTTGGCATTCGCGGTGAGCGGTGCGGCATGTTTCCCGCTGGCGATACCGTGACCGCCCGCTTCCACGCCGATGATCTGTACGTTTTTTTCTTCGATGTAGGGATAGAACAGTCCAATCGCATTGGAGCCGCCGCCGACGCAGGCAATCACCGCATCCGGTTGCCGACCGATCATCTCCGGCATTTGCAGCTTGGCCTCGTTGCCGATCACGCATTGAAAATCGCGCACCATCATCGGGTAAGGATGCGGGCCCGCCGCGGTGCCGAAGATGTAAAAGGTGCTTTCGACGTTGGTGACCCAGTCGCGTATCGCTTCGTTGCACGCATCCTTGAGCGTTTTGGAACCGCTCTCAACAGGAACCACAGTCGCACCCAGCAATTTCATGCGGAACACGTTCGCTGCCTGACGCTGGATGTCTTCCGCGCCCATATACACCACACACTCCATGCCAAACCGCGCGGCCACCGTCGCGGTTGCCACGCCGTGCATACCCGCACCGGTCTCGGCGATGACGCGCTTCTTGCCCATGCGCTTGGCCAGCAAGGCCTGCCCGATGGCGTTGTTGATCTTGTGCGCGCCGGTGTGATTCAGGTCTTCGCGCTTCAGGTAGATTTGTGCGCCGCCCAAGTCGTCCGATAAACGCCTGGCGTGATAGACCGGGCTGGGGCGTCCGACATAGTGTTTCAATTCGTAGGCAAACTCGGCTTTGAACTCGGGATCGTCGCGGTAGCGCAGATACTGGCGGCTCAGCTCCGCCACCGCCGGGATCAGTGTCTCGGCCATGTAGGTGCCGCCAAAGATGCCGAAGTGGCCGGTGCTATCTGGATAGTTGTAAGTCAATGCCATTCACCTAAATAAATACCGTTCGCCCTGAGCCTGTCGAAGGGCTTGAGTTGCGTAGCTGGTGGTTCGACAAGCTCACCACGAACGGTCATCAATTTTTTAACTTCTTTGATAAACGCGGCAATTTTCGCCGCATCCTTGATTCCTTTTGCCGCCTCTACGCCACTTGAAACATCCACCGCGTAAGGCCGTACATGTTTGATCGCCGCCGCGACATTTGCCGCATCCAGCCCGCCGGACAGAATCACCGGCAGCGGCAACTTTTCCGGAATCAATGTCCAGTCAAATGCGGTTCCAGTACCGCCCGGAATACCTTCCACATGCGCATCCAGCAGCAAGCCCTTGGCCGTCTGAAAATCGGACGCGCATTGTAGCAAATCCACCCCCGCTTTGACGCGGATCGCCTTGAGATAGGGCTTGCCGAATTGCACGCAATACTCCGGGGTTTCGTCGCCATGGAATTGCAGCACCTCCAGCGGCACAGCAGCCAAAACCTCGCGCACGAAAGCGGCATCGGCATTCACGAACAAGCCGACAGTAGTGACGAACGGCGGCAGCACGGCAACCAGTTGCGCGGCCTGCGCGATGCTCACATGGCGCGGGCTGCGCTCATAGAACACCAGCCCGACAGCATCCGTGCCGCTGTTGGCAGCTGCCAATGCATCTTCCGCGCGGGTGATACCGCAAATTTTTATTCGCGTCACAACAGCTCTCCCAATCCACTCTGGTTTTCCATTTGCGGCAATCCCCACTTGGCTTCGTATTGAATCCGGCGCAAGTATAAGCCATCCGGTGCAAAGGTCGGAGCGGCAAGACCACGTTCGCGGCTGGCCAATACTTCCGCAAGCCATTTCGGCAGGTATTTCCCCTTGCCCACATACACCAGACAACCGACGATATTGCGCACCATGTGGTGCAGGAACGCATCGGCGCTCACATCGAAAACCAGCATCTCGCCGTGCCTGCGGATATCCAGACGGTGCAGTTTTTTGACCGGCGATTTGGCCTGGCATTGCGCCGCGCGGAATGCGCTGAAGTCGTGCTCGCCCACCAGACATTGCGCGGCGGCCTGCATCGCCACGACATCCAGCGGCGCGTGAAACCAGCCCACTTTTCCCGCATGTATCGCGCTACGTGTAGTGCGGTTTACCAGCAGATAACGGTAGCTGCGCCCATGTGCGGAAAAGCGCGCATGAAATTCGTCCGGCACCGGGTGCGCCCAGCGCACCGCGATGCTGTCCGGCAGCAACGCATTCGCGCCGCGCACCCACGCGGTCAGCGGGCGTTCAACCCGTGTATCGAAATGCACCACCTGCTCCAGCGCATGCACCCCGGTATCGGTGCGCCCCGCCGCAATCACTGAAATTGGCTCACCGGCAATTTGGCTCAGGGCGCGTTGCAGCGCGTCCTGTACGGTATACCCATCCGCCTGGCTCTGCCAGCCGCAATACGGGCGACCATCATATTCGAGGCCCAATGCTATCCTCATGGTGCTATTCTCATGGTGCTATTCTCATGGCGCAATCCCCCACCAATAATGCATCACCAGCAACAAAACGGCTCAATGGCAATTTCATTCTCCAGCTCTCTGTCTTTCCTGTCATCTGTTGCACCATGAGGCTACGCAAGGCATTCTGCCCGAATGGGGTTTCAACCTAAAAAAGCAGTTATCCACGAAAGTTACGAAAAATACGAAAAAATTCATGAATCTATATAATTTTCAACCACACCCATTGGGTGGTTCACCACATGATGGTAACCCATTGTTTTATTTCGTGCCTTTCGTGTTTTTCGTGGATGAATTGCCGTTTTTAGGTTCAATCCTTTCCTCAAAAAGAAAACGGCGGCCCAATATTGAGCCGCCGTTAACCAATGACTTGGTTGGCGTGGTTTGCCAACTTAGTCAGATGGCTATACAAAGCATCAAATTAACCGATTTGATCGAGCAGGGATTGCGCGGTTTCACGCTGCCCCTCGTCACCCTCGCGCAGAACTTCCTCAAGAATTTCTCGCGCACCGACGGCATCGCCCATTTCCTGATAGGCCTTGGCCAAATCGAGTTTTGTCGCAACCTCGTGCCAATGTTCATCTTTGGCATCTGGTGCCGGTTCGCTCGGCATTGCCGTGTCATCCATATTCAGGCTGATATCCGCCAAGTCGATTTCGGCGGGTTGTACTTTTGGTGCTGGCTTCGCGGCCATATCTGCCACCGGAAAATCCAGCGTAAACTCCATTCCGTCTTCATCAACCGGCGCTTCCTCTACATGCTCAGCTTCCGGCTGCGCCGCAGGCATGGGCGAATGGGTTGACGTGACATCAAAAACCAAATCGTTCAGATCCGACGATTCCGCTTCGGCCTGCCCACCGGTTTCCGGTATTGGAGAGTCGGTTGAAGTAATATCAAAATCCATCCCTTCCGGCGCGCTGAGTGATGTACTGTCGGATGATGTTATATCGAAACCCGTCTCGACCGGCGCAGCCAGCGAAGATTTAGTCGATGTCACATCAAAATCCATGGATTCTTCCTGAACTGCAACCATGTCCTCAGGCGACACAATCGCGGTCTTGTCCGCATCGCCCAAATCGAAATCCACATCGGCAGCCAGTGCCTCCTGCGCCGTTGATGTATCGTCCAAAACAAAGTCCGGGCTGAATGTGCTCATTTGTTTGGCCATGCTACCCACATCTTCATTTGCATCGATCGCGGCTATCTGCATGGTCGCGCTATCCGCATCCTCAATGGTTCCACCGCCATACATCGGGTTATTCGGTTCCAGCTTGCGCCCCATTGTGGCGGCCTGCTGCCACGCCTCTTCATCACCGGAGTCCTGCAACTGGCGCGCGATTGCAGAGAAAGAATTTGTATCTTTGCGGTTGAGGTAAATGCCCAGCAATTTCAGATGGATCCGATGATCGTCCGGCATTCTATGCAAAGCATCCTTCAGTATCTCTTCCGCCTGCACATCACGCCCGAAATTCAGGAATAAATCCGCCTCGTTAATCGGATCGACATCATCCGGTTTGGCGCCTTCTTCAACTACTGGCGCCGCTGCCACGCTGGTAAAATCACCGGTTTCCGGAGATGGTGCAACTGGTGCGGTGATACGCCCGGTCTGCACACCGTCATCCTTGCTGTCGGCAGCAGTGAAGGCGCGTTTGCGGCGGTTCAACATAAAGCCGATACCACCCAAGCCAAGCAGGATCGCCACCACACCGATGAGATAAAGCGGCTCACCAAGAATCGTATCTACCAGGGAAGGTTCCGGTGCAACCACTTTAGGTTTCGGCTTTGGAGCTGGTGCCGGTTTGACCGCACTGGCGGCAGCTATTTCGCTGGCTGCAATAACCGGTGAAGCTGCGGCCACATCGGATGCTGCGCCTGGAGATTTCAACAATGCCGCAGCCTCGGCTTTCAGTTCGGCGAGGCGCTGCATATCCTTGAGGTTCTTTTCCAGCAATGCGGTACGCGTTTGCTCCTCTTTCAAGGTCTTGGCCTTCGCAATCGCATTTTCCTGCTCGGCATTCTTCCTGTCTTGCGCAGTCTGGGTTTTTCCTGCCGCACCAGTGTCAGCCTTGTCTCCGGGTGCTTCGCCCTTGGACAATCTCAGCACTTCTCTGGCGGATTCTTTGGCAATTGGCGCCTTATCTGCAACCGAACTGGCAATCTTGCCGGTGGCGACTTGCTGTGCATCTTGAGGCTGGCTACTGGTTGTAGCAGCGCTGGCCAGTTTTTGCCGGTAGGCATTCCAGTCTGCCGTCTGGGCGCGAATCTCCTTTGCCGCATCGGACTGCCCCACACCCATCAACTCACTCTGATCCGGCAAACGCAAAATTTTGCCAGCCCTGATGCGATTCATGTTCTTGCCGTCGAATTGATCGGCATTGGCACGATATAACGCGACCAGCATGCGCTCCAGACTTACTTCAGCCGGCTTGTTCTGCGCGGCAATTTTGTTCAATGTGTCGCCGCTACGAACGATGATATCGCCTGTGGCTATACTCTTTTCCCGTGATTCAGCGGCAGCTCGCTTTGCCGGTGCAACCATTGTCTGTCTTTCGTCAGGTTGGCTCTCAGCGGCTTCCGGGGCGACCTGCTCTGCGGGCTTGGCTACCATTTTCGGTGGAGCGGATTGCACTGCCGGCGCTACGGTTTGCACTTCCGCTTGCTTGGGCTGTTCGACAGCATAACCTGGCGGATCCAGCAGAAAAGTATATTCGCGCAACAGCCTGCCGGATGCCCAGGACAATTCGACCAGAACGCTTACGAAGGGATCGTTGACCGGTTGCTCGCTGCGTACTTTGAGATATGACTCGCCATTCGCGCGGCTTTCGATCTGGAACTTGAATTTATTGCCGTAAGGGTATTCCAGCCCAGCGCCCTTATAGGCATCGGGTGAGGCAAGGCGTGCAACCAAGCTGGCTTTGTCGGCCTTGCCGACCGCCACCAATTCGATATCGGCTTTCAGCGGTTGACCCAAAGCGGAAGCCACATTTATTCCACCCATGCCAACGGCAGAAACATATGTGGACAGTGTCAAAGCAGCAACGAACCCGAGCAGCTTCAGTGTAACCAGCGACTTGGCTGTGGTCTTATGACAGCCTAGTCGAATGGCTAGTAGTTTTAACAGTGACTTTCGCACGCTATCACCTTATGGTTGTTTATTTAACAAATAAAATAACATCATGGAGTTATAAGCACAAGCTCATAATATTCTTCGCATTATGTCTTAATTAAGGTATTTCGCAATCAAAATTTCTGCAATCTGTACGCTATTCAATGCCGCGCCCTTGCGTACATTATCGCTTACGACCCACAGATTCAAGCCTAGCGGATGCGAAATATCCTCGCGAATGCGCCCGACGTAGGCCGCATCATTGCCAGCCGCTTCGATCGGGGTGGGGTAGCCGCCCGGTTCGCGTTTGTCCATCACGATCACGCCCGGAGCCTTTTCCAGCAAGGCGCGCGCCTCGGCAGCAGTGATCTTTTTACGGGTCTCGATATGCACCGCCTCGGAGTGCCCGTAGAACACTGGCACGCGCACCGCAGTCGCATTCACCATGATGCTTTCGTCTTCCATGATCTTGCGGGTTTCCCACACCATTTTCATTTCTTCCTTGGTGTAGCCGTTTTCCATGAATACGTCGATTTGCGGCAGCACGTTAAAGGCGATGCGTTTCGGGTACACCTCGACTTCAACATCCTGCGAATTGAACAGCGCGCGGGTTTGTGCGGAAAGCTCGTCGATCGCCTCCTTGCCGGTACCGGACACCGCCTGATAAGTCGCCACATTGATGCGCGCGATGCCCACCGCATCCTTGATCGGCTTGAGCGCCACCACCATCTGGATAGTTGAGCAATTCGGGTTGGCGATGATGCCGCGATTCTTGTATTGCGCGATGGCATGCGGGTTCACTTCCGGCACCACCAGTGGAATGTCCTTGTCATAACGGAAGTGCGCGGTGTTGTCGATCACCACGCAACCGGCTGCGGCAGCAAGCGGCGCGTATTTTTCCGACACACTGCCACCTGCCGAGAACAGGCCGATTTGCGCTTTAGAGAAATCGAAGCCTTCCACGTCGATAACGGTGAGTTCCTTGCCATGAAAAGTCACCGTCGAGCCAGCCGAGCGGCTGGAAGCCAACGGGTAAAGATTGCACACCGGAAACTTGCGCTGCTCCAGAATAGCCAGCATCGCCTCGCCCACCGCGCCGGTCGCGCCCAATATGCATACATCGTATTGCTTGGTCATTTATTAATCTCCACAACTTAACTTACTTTGTAGGGTGCGCTATGCGCACCATTGTCAAAAGGCTGGTGCATGGAATGCACCCTACCTTTAGCAGTACGAGCGTAAGCCCGCCCCTACAGACTCTTTACCACCGCATCGCCCATCGCCACCGTGCCGATCTTCTGCATTCCGGCCTCGTAAATATCGCCGGTACGCAGCCCCTGCTGCAACACCTTGCGCACCGCCGCTTCGATGCGCTGCGCAATGTCTTCGCGCGCAAAAGTGTAGCGCATCATCATCGCTACCGACAGGATAGTCGCCAGCGGATTGGCGATGTCCTTGCCCGCGATGTCCGGCGCCGAGCCGTGACACGGCTCATACAGCCCTTTGTTGTTCGCATCCAGCGACGCGGACGGCAACATGCCGATCGAGCCGGTCAGCATTGATGCCTCATCGGAAAGAATGTCGCCGAAAATATTGCCGGTCAGGATCACGTCGAACTGCTTGGGTGCGCGCACCAGTTGCATCGCCGCATTGTCCACGTACATATGCGACAACTCAACCTGCGGATACTCTTTCGCCACATCCGTCACGATCTCGCGCCAGAACATGCTGGTGTCCAGCACATTGGCCTTGTCCACCGAACACATTCTCTTATTTCGTTTCAGCGCGATCTGAAAACCGACATGCGCCACGCGGCGGATTTCTGACTCGCTGTAGTGCATGGTATCGAAGCCTTGGCGTTCGCCGTTATCCAGCGTGCGGATGCCGCGCGGCTGGCCGAAATAAATGTCGCCGGTCAGTTCGCGCAGGATCATGATATCCAAACCAGATACCAACTCCGGCTTCAAGCTGGACGCATTGACCAGCTCGGGGTACACCAGCGCCGGGCGCAGGTTGGCGAATAACCCAAGTCCCTTGCGGATGCGCAGCAAGCCTTGCTCCGGGCGCAGCGGGCGCGGCAATGCGTCGTATTGATACCCACCCACCGCGCCGAGCAGCACCGCATCGGCTGCCAGCGCCAGCTTTTCGGTCGCAGGCGGAAACGGATCACCCGCCGCGTCATACCCCGCACCGCCGAGATGCGCATATTCCAGCTCGATCTTTATGCCGTCGCCGCGCAATGCCTCCAGCACTTTCACCGCCTGCGCGACAATCTCCGGGCCGATGCCGTCACCGGGCAATACTGCGATCTTCATTATTATTTCCTGTTCGTTAATATCGTCTTGTTCGTTAAATCACAAATCCCCCCTCCCCCTTCAAGGGGGAGGTTGGGAGGGGGATGGGGATAAAACACGCATCCAGAAAATCACCCCCATCCCCTGATGAAACCACTAGCCATTCGACTAGGCCGCTAAAAGACAGCGGCCAAATCGCTGGTTAACCCTAACCCTCCCCTTGAAGGGGAGGGAATGATTTTTCACGCATACAGCCACGGCTGTGCCGCGCGATGCTTCGCCTCAAATGCCGCAATCTCGCCCACATGCTGCAAGGTCAGGCCGATGTCGTCCAGCCCGTTCATCAGGCAGTGCTTGCGGAATGCCTCCACCTCAAACTTGTACACCGTGCCGTCCGGCGCGGTGATAGTCTGCTGCTCCAGATCAACCTTCAGCTTATAGCCGACGCTGGCCTCCACCGCCTTGAACAGCGCATCCACTTTTTCTGCATCAAGGCGAATCGGCAGCAGGCCATTCTTGAAGCAGTTATTGAAAAAGATGTCGGCGAAACTCGGCGCGATGATGGCGCGGAAACCGTAGTCTTCCAGCGCCCAAGGCGCATGTTCGCGCGAACTACCGCAGCCGAAGTTTTCGCGCGCCAGCAAAACCTGCGCACCCTGATAACGCGGCTGATTCAGCACAAAATCCGGATTGATTTTCCTCTTGCTGTTGTCCATGCCCGGCTCACCGTGATCCAGATAACGCCATTCGTCGAACGCATTCGGGCCGAAGCCGGAGCGTTTGATCGACTTCAGGAATTGCTTGGGGATGATCGCATCGGTATCCACGTTGGCGCGATCCAGCGGTACGACCAAGCCATCGAGTAAGGTAAATTTCTGCATTTATGGTGCCTCTAGAAATTCATTTTGCGGGATGAAGCGCAAGGAGTCGCGCAGTGAGTGACGAGGCATATCATTCAGATAGACGAGGAGCGAACGAGCACACGACACCGCGATTCGCCCGCAAAATGGATTTATAGAGGCAGCCATTACTTGGTCGCAGCCTTCTCGATCTTCTCGCCGCCCTTTTTAAGATCCTTGCCGATACCTTCCACGGTATTACAACCCGCCAGAAACAACACTGCCAATAGCAAAGAAAATACTTTCATCATCGCCTCCTTAAATTGTGCTCACATCAACAAAATGCCCGGCAATCGCCGCAGCAGCAGCCATTTCCGGGCTGACCAAATGGGTGCGTCCACCCTGCCCCTGCCGCCCCTCGAAGTTGCGGTTGGAAGTGGCAGCGCAGCGCTCGCCCGGCGCGAGCCGGTCGTCGTTCATCGCCAAACACATCGAGCAACCCGGATCGCGCCATTCGAAACCCGCCGCGACAAATATCCTGTCCAAGCCTTCCTGCTCGGCCTGCTGTTTCACCAGGCCGGAACCGGGCACCACCATCGCCAGCTTCACGTTCGGCGCGACATGCTTGCCCTTCGCGACCGCCGCCGCAGCGCGCATATCCTCGATGCGCGCGTTGGTGCAGGAACCGATAAACACCTTATCGATGTTAATCTCGGTGATCGGCGTATTCGCTTTCAGCCCCATGTATTGCAAGGCGCGTTCCGCACCCTCGCGCTTTACCGCATCGCTCATCGTTGCCGGATCGGGCACGCGCCCATCCACCGCCACCACCATTTCCGGCGACGTGCCCCAGGTCACTTGCGGCCTGATCTGCGCTGCATCCAGCTTGATGGTCGCATCGAACTGCGCGCCGCCATCGCTGTGCAAGGTGCGCCAGTAAGCCACGGCCTTGTCCCACAATTCGCCCTGCGGCGCGAACGGGCGATCCTTCAGGTAATCAATCGTCGTGTCATCCGCCGCGATCATGCCGGCGCGCGCGCCCGCTTCGATCGCCATGTTGCACAGCGTCATGCGCCCTTCCATCGAAAGTGCGCATATCGCGCTGCCGGCAAACTCGATCGCGCAGCCGGTGCCGCCCGCCGTGCCGATCTTGCCGATCACCGCCAGCGCCACATCCTTGGCGGTCACGCCACGGCCCAATACGCCATCCACCAGCACCAGCATGGCCTTGGATTTTTTCATCAGCAAACATTGCGTCGCCATTACATGCTCGACTTCGGAAGTGCCAATGCCGAACGCCAGCGCAGCGAATGCGCCATGCGTGCTGGTATGCGAATCGCCGCATACCACCGTCATGCCCGGCAGGGTCGCGCCCTGCTCCGGCCCGATCACATGCACGATGCCCTGACGCACATCGTTCATCTTGAATTCGTTCACGCCATACTCGGCGCAATTGCTGTCCAGCGTCTCCACCTGCAAGCGCGCTATCGGATCGGCGATACCCTGCGCCCGCCCTTTGGTCGGCACATTGTGATCGGCCACCGCCAGTATCGACGCACTGCGCCACAGCTTGCGCCCGGCCAGTTTCAGTCCCTCGAACGCCTGCGGGCTGGTCACCTCATGCACCAGATGGCGGTCGATATAAATCAGCGCGGTGCCGTCGGCTTCCTGCCGCACCACGTGAGCATTCCAGAGTTTGTCGTAAAGAGTTTGCACGCCCATGTTGTTCCACTTTTTTAGAGCGCGCGATTATGCCACAACAGTGGCGGCTTGGCACTCTGAATCCAATACCGGCAACCGTTTCCAGCCAAATCTATTTTGGGTAGAATCTGGCATCACTGTAAATCGCCAAGGAACACCAACAATGAAAATCAGCTCCTCTGTCATTTTGGCGTGCCTCGCGCTGCTCTCCGCTTGCTCGACACTCAACGAGCAGGAATGCCGTTCTGCCGACTGGCACCAGCTCGGCATCAAGGATGGCCAACAGGGTGAACCGGCGAATTTACTGGATGAACACAAGGAATCCTGCACGCGCTACAACGTCCGCCCGGACGAAAGCCGCTATCTGGCGGGGCGCGAGGCTGGGTTAAAACAATACTGCCAGCCTGGCAATGCCTTCCGCCTCGGCATGAACGGCGAAGCATACAAGGGTGTTTGCCCGCTGGATGTGGATGCGGCATTCCGCCGCAACAATGCGGCGGCCTTGGAAGTTTACAACTCAAAAAAGAAAATCGAAGATACCGACCGCCAGCTATCCAGAAAAGAACATGAGCTGACCGAGAAGGATACTTCTGACAAGGAGAGAATCCGCCTGCGGGAAGAAATCCGGGAACTGGATCGCAAACGCGACCGGCTGCGTAGCGACTTGCACTATCAGGAGCGCGAACTGGATCACCTGATGGATGAAGCGAGGTATCGCGGCGAGCCGCGCTGATGCTCTGGCTGCGGGGTGCAAATTTAATCCGAACACGACCCCTTTAGTTGGTTGCTTTAGTTGAGTTGGTTGCGCCGTTTTTGCTCTTGCTGCCAACAACATTGCCTTCTATACTCTTACCATTCGCGTATCGATACAAAAGAGGTGAGACGATGGCCGCCACTGCAACACTATCCAGCAAATATCAGATTTCTGTCCCCAAAGCCATCCGTGACGACCTGCATTGGAAAGCGGGGCAGGAATTTGTTTTCATCCCCAAGGGCAAGGGTGTACTACTTATGCCCGTTCCCGAGTTGAAGCAACTCGCCGGCATGGCCAAGGGCGCACAGACTAAGGGCTATCGCGACCGGCAAGATCGCTTCTAATGCGCGTCGTCGACACCTCGGCTTGGATCGAGTGGCTGGTTGGCAGCCCGCTGGGCAAGCGGCTAGCGCGGGAAATCCCCGAAAAAACCCAATGCGTTGTACCTACCATCGTGCAGTTGGAGCTGGTGAAATGGCTCACGAAGGAAATCGGTGAAGACCAGGCTGACCAGATGATCGCCTATACGCAGAAATGCGTGGTGGCACCGCTCGACACGCGCATTGCGCTACACGCCGCCGACTTTCATCGCCAATACAAACTGGCGACTGCAGATGCCGTGGTGTATGCGACAGCTCGCGAATTCGATGCCGAATTGCTGACGTGTGATGCCCACTTCGAAAATCTGCCGGGCGTGGTTTTCGTCAAGAAGAATAGGTAGCCCGGAAAAAACTGAAAACCGTGGCATCTCCTGTTGTTCAAATTTAATCCGAACACGACCCCTTTAATTCGAGAGATTAAAAGCTCAAATAAAAATTCACTTCAACAACGGATGATCCTTGGGCAGTTGTTTGGAATACCAGATGGCCAGTTTGTGCCGCATGGTTTTTTCGGCGACCTGGTCTTCCGGCAGGGGCTGAATGACTTTGTCATGAACCAGCAGCCGGTAGAGGTATAGCAGTTTCTCGCTCGCCGAATCGGTCGGCTCAAACTCGACCACGCCCCGCCCTTCCGCATATTTCACGCCTGCAAGCAGCGCTTCCTTGAACAATGCGTTTTCATTTTTCAGTTTTTTCATGGCAATCTCCGTTGGTGACGCACTCAAGCACTGCTTGCATGAAGCAGCACAGGTCGGGCGCTACATGGCTGTATCCCGCGTGGCTTGAATGCAGTTTTCAAGTTCTTGCGGCGCATCTTGCCAGACAACATATGGCACTACAAGCTGCACAGCGGAACAGTTTTCGGCAAAAACTGCCACGCTGTTTCACCCTATTTCGCCCTGCCCATCTTCCACACCATCAGCAGCAAACCCAGCAGCGCCATGGCCGCGCTGCATGAATACAGCACGCTGGCTCCGTAGTGCACCCAGATTGGGCCGCTCGCCAGCCCGCCCAGCACATTGCCCGCGCCATAGGTGAAACTGCCGAACAGCGCCTGGCCTTTCGATTGGTGCCGCCCCTGAAAAAACTCGTGTATCAGCCCGACCGAGGCGGCGTGATATGCGCCGAAGGTGGCGGCATGTAGCACTTGAGCAATAAGCAGCAGCAACAGAAAATCCACGCCCCAGCCGATCAGCATGAAGCGCAGCACGGCCAGACCAAAACTGCCGATCAGGATGCGCGTGAACCCATAGCGCCGCACCAGCCACGGCATCAGGAAAAACACGCCGATCTCACAAATCACGCCGAGCGCCCATAGCCCGCCCACCGCGCTCTTGGCGTATCCGTGCTCGACCAGATAAATCGAAAAGAAGGTGTAATAAGGCCCATGCGCAACGGACATCAGCAAACAGGCGCCGAACAGCGCCAGCACGCGCGGCTGCAACAGGATGTTCCGGATCGGCTGACTGTCCGTATGATGCGCCAGCACTTCGGTGGGCGGAATCTGGCGCGAAAACAGCAAAATGCCTAGCTCACAGACCAATCCTGCCCACAGCAACCAGGCGATGGCGATATGGTCGAAGGCGTAACCCAGCCCGATCACCGCGACGATGAACCCTATGGAGCCCCATGAACGGATGCGCCCGTAATGGGCGGTGTTCTTGCCGAGATAAGTGAGCGTGGTCGCCTCCACCAATGGCATCGACGCGCTCCAGAAAAAACTCATCAGCCCCAGCACCAGCAACATCCCCCAGAAGCTGGTAGTGGCAAACACGCCGAGATAGCACACCGCGCTCAACGTCGCCGCGACCTGCACCACCAGCAGGCGTTTTCCCGTCCGGTCCGCGAGCACGCCCCAGATGTTCGGCGCGATCATGCGCATCACCGGCTGCACCGACATCAGGATGGCGATTTCGATGGCATCGAAACCGATGGATTGGAGATACAGGCTCCAGTAGGGCGCGAACGTCCCCACGAAGGCGTAATAGAAAAAATAGAAACCGGCGATGCGCCAGTGGTAGTTCTTGCGGTCAGGATTCATCAAGACAAAACCGCGTAAATTTGGCTCGAATTGCGCTTCATCGCGGCTTGCTCATTGATTCTCATTCTTGTTGCGTGGGCGGATTAGCTTGGTTGCGGCTTCGAGCTGCTTTATCAATTCGGCCTCCCCCAGCGATTCCTTCGCTTCACGTCGCTGTGCCGCAAACTGTTCAAATTCAGCCTGCGCTTTTTCATCAGCCATTTTTTTACTTACCTTACCCGCATCCGGCAACACATCACGGTCGTTAAAGCGCAAAAACTCATCCAGCTTGCTTTGCCAATCCCGCATAAATACCTGTTTGCGTCGCATCGCTTGGTCTTCTGCAAAGTCCAGCCACATGGAAACAATACGGTTCAATACGCTTATTTCATCCACGCCCAGATAATTCTTGGCTATCGTCACATCGGTTTTGCGCACCTCATCGCGCGCCCAATTGGTCAAGCCCATATTCGGCAATGCATGATCTGCGCGCTGAATAATCAACTCGGCAGCGGTGTGCCCCGTCGCGGCAAAGTGCAACTTGTTTTGAATGATGCTGAAAAATTGATTGGTTTCCGGCAAAGACGGTTCATAGTCGGTCGCCATTGAAAAAATCTCGCGCACCCGCAGATACATGCGCCGCTCGCTGGCGCGAATATCGCGAATTCGCGCCAACAAATCGGCGAAGTGGTCAGGCACAGATGAACCGGCAACGGGAGGATTTTTCAGGCGTTCGTCATCCATGACAAAGCCCTTAACGATGTACTCCCTGAGTTGCTGAGTCGCCCAGATGCGGAAGCGGGTGGCGATCCGGCTTTTCACGCGATAACCGACCGAAATCACCATGTCCAGATTAAAACTGTCCAGCTCGCGCTGCACTTGCCGATTGCCCTCCTGGCGAACCCACAAGCTTTTCTTGTGAGTTGCCTCATCCTCCAGCTCACCCTCGGCATAGATGTTCTGAATATGCAGGCTAATATTTTGCTGCGTGGTTTGAAACAGTTCCGCCATTTGCTGCTGCGTCAGCCACAATGTGCCATCTGTTAACCGCACCTGAATACGTGTTTGCGCATCCTCGGTTTGGTACAGCAGGAATTCGCCGTTGCTTGGCGAGCCGACTGCAGCAGATGTCGCCAGATGGGAAGGTTTCTTCTTGCCGCTCATACTTCGGCCTTATCAAAGAGATCGTTGTCCGCGACCCAATGCTCCGCGTGATAAAGCTTCGCAGTACCTACCAGCAAAATGCGCGGTGCCAGCTTGGATCGGTTCCCCTTGCCGACCCAAGTGGGTTCGAATTTTTGTTTGAACATGGCACTCTTTCCATCATGGTTGAGGTGCTAACGTAGAAGGCATTTGGCAACCTACTGTCGGCGGCTATGATTTTCACTTCCAAAAACAGGCCATTCGCCAAATTCTGCTATCGACACATAGCGAATGGTCAAAACATAAAAAGAATGTGGTGTTCCGGATTGTTATCTTAATACCTGCCAACGCGGAACATTACAAGAGACAAGACAGTAAATTTGGCGATTAGATTTTCAAGTATCCGCGAATATGGCAAGAAGGCCTCAGAATTGTATACATCCTTAATATCTGTAATTATCTCATCACAATTCCGAGAACCGCACATCGTCGGCTTTTCTTTACTCAGCTCTCGTAGCGTAAATATAATTTGACTTTTAGAGTAATTCTTACACACAAGCACTTCTGCAAATTGTTCAAAGAATGAATATACAAATTTCGGGTCATCTTCCAGCCAGTTATCATATGGCAGATGAGGGAGCTCAAGCATTATGGTATATCTCACATCATCACGAGCCTTT
Organism: Gallionellales bacterium GWA2_55_18; assembly: GCA_001801055.1. Taxonomy (GTDB): domain Bacteria; phylum Pseudomonadota; class Gammaproteobacteria; order Burkholderiales; family Gallionellaceae; genus Gallionella. The sequence goes on from MGWP01000047.1 coordinate 35,869, forward strand.
TCTGCGGCAGCCACTCTAGTGGCAACCACTCTATACGGAACATTGATTGCTTCGTATAAAGCATCAAGATGTATTTCATCATCAAATTCTGCATGCGGAGAAGGGTACTCATTCTCGCTCGCAATTTTGAACAGCTTATTGTCTTGGGAAAGGTTGTAATCAACAGTATTTCCATTTTCTAGGGGAAGCCTAATCATTTTTACTGCTTTTACTGCTGTTTTTAGTGCCAAAAATCCACCTCTTATGCCGACTTCTTCAGTAAATGGAGAATAACTGAACCCTAAGCCCGAGCAATAGACTTTTGCCATTTCTCCGAATACAACATCAATCTGCTTACTACGCCCTTGAATGCCATAAAGAACAAGTGCCAGCTCGTATTCAGTCAGCCCGAATCCATTTCGCCTGAGCCTATCTGGGTGTACATGGTAATAAAGATTTTGCTGCATCGCTGAAGCGAATGCCCAATTCTCATTTTCTACAGCAATATGCATGCAGGTATCTAATGACTTATTTTGAACAACAGCCAAATCGGCTATAGTGATATTTCTGGATGTAGCACATATCCAATCGTAGGGACTTTCGATCTTGGATGAAAACATTGAGGTGATTGAATGAGTGATACTGTCGCTTATTTTATTTTTTGCAATCAAATGGAGGGCTGTATTTCCATACTCGTCGGTTTGATACACATCTTCCCCGGATTTGATTAGCGAATTGAATAAATCAAAATCGCGGGTGATGACTGAATTGTGTAGCCTCATTTCCTACTCCCATTAATTCCAGATTTCACCTGCTGGTACAACACCGAAGAAAACACCTGAAACGACGGCATACTTGCTTGGCATTTTGATCCTCCTATTCAGTTAGTGATGCCCAGCGTAAAGCTAAGATACCGTCTTGTCTGTCAAGCATGATTCGTAGTCCCGCTTGAGCGTAGGGTTCAGATCGTTAGAGGTGTAGTTCAAGGATGCACCAGTTTTCAAAATCTATTTCGTTGGAAATGGGAATGCCGAGATTAGAGGCGTTTGAAAGGGCACGTTTAATCATCCAGTATGCTTCATCAAAGAAGTTGATCGTTACGATACATTCTTCGTTTTTGTCGTGATGCTTGATGGCATTTCGGGCGGTATTCCACTGCTTGTAAATTCTATTCGCGGGCAAATTTTCCATCGCCTCTAGACCGGTCGCTTCGCGAAGTTTTTCTATCGCTTCTACAGAACGCTCGACAATTGCTTTTTCACCATGAGCATTCAGCACCCCTGCAAATATACCTTCTGCCGCGCCAGCGAGAGTAACTGCACACAGGAATTTTTGTTGTAGGAAAAGTGTAATTGCCTCAGTCAACTGTTCGCACGCAATTTCACTCTTTGAAATTTCTGTGTCATCCTCATAACCAAGCGTAGGAGAGCGCATAAAAACCTCTAACGTGGAGTTAAACCAAAAAGCAATATTTGTTTCATGGTGATGGTACTTGCTGCTGCATCCGATTTTTTGAATGCTAATTTGCTGAGATTTTAAATCAAAGTTGCTGCGTTTAAGTTTTATATTGACTACGTTTCCCTGTTTGATCGCAGGGTTATGATGAGCCTTTTTATTGCGATGTGCATCAGTAGTCCAAATATGTGTACTCGCGCTCGCTCAGCATTCCGTGTGTGGAGAAAGTAATACTAAATCGTTTGAAGAGACCGAAAAACTCGGTAAGTGACATACTGACCTTTACTCGCCTCACCATCACGGGACCATTGCTTGCATTGAGCATGGCAAGAACGGAGTCATGATCGCCGGATGTAGCGAGAAGGAACTCAGCGCATACAGGATCTCTGTGTTTCCCGTTGTTTTCTCCGGCGCACATGGAGATACCAAGAAGGAACTCATCTTTTTGTTTGTGGCCGTTTGCCACTAACCATGCATCTGCATCATTTTTGTCAGCACGATCTGCGGCCGATGTTCCCTTTAAATCGCCGTATTGAACTGAAGCAATGAATCGTTCTGTTTGCATATCTGAACTCCAAGAGTTAATAAATGAATTGTAGTGCCATCGCTCAATCCAATGGCACGCGCCGCCAATTATTACCAGGGCCTATTGAAAGACCGCCACCAGGGCCAATTGATTGCCCACCCCCGGGACCTATTGAAAGGCCACCACCAGGGCCAATTGATTGCCCGCCTCCGGGGCCTATTGAAAGACCACCACCAGGGCCAATTGATTGCCCGCCCCCAGGACCTATTGAAAGTCCGCCCCCAGGGCCAATTGAAAGCCCACCTCCGGGACCTATAGAAAGTCCGCCTCCAGGGCCAATTGAAAGCCCACCTCCGGGGCCTATAGAGCAAGGCCCGCCGGGACCGATGGAGCCAATGCACTCGCCACCTTCTCCAGATGCTCTCGCCCTCCATTTAATCTGTTCACGATTGGCGGGGTTTTCATAATCCCCTTCATCGTTAGAAGAATAGGAGCTGCCTTGAGTAGCCAAGGTTGAATCCGCTGATTTATTCAGTGGCCGAGCAACAACCGTCACCTTTTTAGGAAATGGCAAGATCGAAACTCTGTCGTTACGAACTTCAGAAAAACCTTGAGATTGCAGTTGAATCCGTCTATTCACAAAGACCTCGTTGCTTTTATTACTTCGCAGATAACAAGACGATCTCTCACTGGTTTGAATCAAATAACCTCCAGGATATTTTGATTTTATGCCTTCGCTAATTGGAATCGACAAATCAAAAGGTGGCTCTGAGGATTTGTAAACTGGTTTATCAGATTTGTCATACACGGTGTAACATGCTGCTAATGACGTGGAACCGAAAGTTAGCATCAGCACAATAAGAATAAGCATTCGCATCACACCCCCATCCATTGAGCCGCAATAACAGTAAGCTCAGGCTACGGTTTTTTCAAAATATAGACGTATGCCGAAGTTGCCCTGAATTTCTACACTCCAATATGAAATGATGTAACTCATTTTTCTCTCCTAAGAGCGAACAGCATGAATTCATGATTCAAACTTTAGGCGCAAAGCAGAATTGCGTCAATGCGAATTTCCTGATTTTTTAATGCGATAACAGGCTGCCTTATGTACTACATAGAATCTCTTTGTAAGTGACAGAAGGTGTTCAGAGTAATAGAATGACGATGAGGCAAGGAATGTAAGAGAGCCACAATAACTGCAACCCTCGTTGAGGGCCACGCATATTAGCGAATAGCAACTCCTGGCACACTGCTGCCAGTCAACTTTGCTATCACACTGCCCGACATCCAACACTCGCAACACGAAACTTACTGTCGTGTTCCAGGATGTTGATTAGCCCGCCACCCTCCAATTCGCCGTAAACGCCGCCTGAATATCGCGCGTTGTTGCGCCGCTTGCGATGAGCGCACGCACGATCAAATCCAGCGAGACTGAAGGATCGCCCGCTTCAATTTTTGCAATGCGCGGCTGGCTCGATTTCATGCGTTGCGCCAGATCAATTTGCGAGAGATTGTGTTTGATGCGCAATTTTTTCCGCGCTGACAAGCGAGAGCTTGAGTGCGACGAGCCGCGCTTCTTCTTCGCTTAATTGCAGAAAATCCTCCGCGCTTCCGACTTTCCAGCCTGCGGCCTGGAGGCGCTCTAATTTGTCAGTCTTCATGGAATTCACCCTCCTGCCAAATTGATTTAGCTCATTCTAACGGGTATGGCGAGATGCCCCCTAATAACGAAACTCTCCACGCCCGTCTCCCCCTCCCTAACCCTCCCCCGGTGGGATGCGAATTCCGGTTCAAACTGGACACGCATTCCACGGCAAACTGGACAGCCATTCCAGAGCAAACTGGACACTGATTCCACGGCAAACTGGACAGTAAAATAGAGAT
>MGWP01000047.1:39751-41971 GCA_001801055.1 Gallionellales bacterium GWA2_55_18
CCACGGTTTGCGATTATCTTCGCCGCGCCAAGGCGGCTTGCCTAAGCTATCCGCTGCCCGACGGCCTAGATGAATTGGCTCTCGAACTGCGGTTATTCCCGCCGATTGTGCCTTCTGATGTTGTTCGGTCCGAGCCGGACTGGGTCTGGGCACACCGCGAAATGCGCAAGAAGAGCGTCACGCTGGAGCTGCTGTGGCAGGAATATAAGGCAGCGCACCCTGACGGCTACCAATACAGTTGGTTCTGCGAACGCTACCGGCAATGGGTGGGCAAGCTGTCGGTCACCATGCGCCAAACTCACACGCCCGGCGAGAAGCTGTTCGTCGATTATGCCGGGCAAACCTTGCCGATCATTGACGGGCTTACGGGGGAAATCCGTCATGCGCAACTCTTTGTTGCCGTCCTCGGCGCATCCAACTACACCTTCGCGGAAGCCACCTGGACGCAGCAACTGTCCGATTGGGTCGGCTCCCATGTGCGCGCCTTCGAGTTCATTGGGGGCATCCCGGAAATCCTTGTGCCAGACAACCTGAAGTCAGGCGTCAAGCATCCCTCCTATTACGATCCGGAACTGAACCCGACTTACCGCGACTTGGCCGCGCACTATGGTGTGACGGTTCTACCGGCACGCAGCCGCAAACCACGCGACAAGGCCAAGGTGGAGAATGGCGTGCTGGTGGTCGAACGTTGGATACTGGCACGGCTGCGCAACCAGCGCTTCTTCAGCCTGGAGGAGGCCAACCGCGCCATATCGGCGTTGCTGGCTGACTTGAATCAGCGTCCGTTCAAGAAGCTGCCCGGTTGCCGCCACAGCACGTTTGTCGAACTCGACCGCCCGGCACTCAAGGCTCTGCCAGCGGATCGTTATCAATTCGCCGAATGGAAGATTGCCCGTGTCGGCATCGACTATCACGTCGAGATCACAGGCCATTATTACTCGGCACCGTACCGGTTCGCCCGCCAGGAAGTGGATGTGCGTTTCACGGCAACGACGGTTGAGATATTCCATCGCGGCAGCCGCATCGCTGCCCATGCCAGAAGTTTGCTCAAAGGGCGACACACCACCATCGATGCACATATGACACCGGCGCATCAGCAAGTGGCGGGCTGGAATGCTAAACGTTTGCTCGACTGGGCGCAGAAGGTTGGGCCGAACACACATGCCACCGTGGAGAGCATGCTGGGGCAGCGCAAGCATCCGCAACAAAGTTACCGCGCCTGTCTGGGCGTGTTGCGCATGGGAAGCGATTACAGCAACCCAAGACTGGAAGCCGCCTGTTCCCGCGCCCTGGCGCTGAATGCGGCCAATTACCGCAGCGTCAGCTCCATCCTCAAGAATGGGCTGGATAAGCAAATCCAGACCGAAGCAGCGCAAACCACCTTGCCGCTCACGCACAGCACGGTGCGCGGCCCAGAGTATTACCACTAACCAAAGGAGAAGCAGCATGTTGAATCATCCCACCTACCAACAACTGAATCAACTGCGCCTGCTCGGCATGGCGCAGGCACTGAACGAACAGCAGCGCTTGCCCGAACTTGAACGGATGTCGTTCGAGGAACGGCTTGGCCTGTTGGTCGAGCGCGAGATCAGCGAACGTTCATCTGCACAGACCTCAGCACGATTACGCCGCGCCAAACTGAAACATGCGGCAACGCCGGAAGATGTCGATTACCGCGTGGCGCGCGGTTTGGATCGAACTCTGTTCAACCGGCTGCTGACCGGCTCATGGATCAAAGAGCACCAGAACGTATTGATCACGGGACTGACTGGACTGGGTAAAACGTGGCTGGCTTGTGCGTTGACAAATCAGGCATGCCGGTTGGGCTATTCGTCACTGTATGTGCGTGTGCCGCGTCTTTTCGAGGAGTTGGCGATTGCGCATGGTGATGGGCGTTACGTGAAATTCATCACGCAACTTGCCAAGGTCGATGTCCTGCTGCTGGACGATTGGGGAGTGGCGATGCTGACGGATTCCGCGCGGCGCGACTTGCTGGAAATACTGGATGACCGTTATAACCAGCGCTCGACTATCATTACCAGCCAGCTGAAGGTGGACGACTGGCATGAATCGATCGGCGACCCCATCCTGGCGGATGCCATTCTCGATCGGCTCGTACATAACGCACATAAACTGGACCTGTCCGGCGAGTCGATCAGAAAGAGCAAAAGAGGTTTGACTAAACCCGCAAATCAGGAGTAAAAAACAACCCCCGCGTCG
>MGWP01000048.1:0-19513 GCA_001801055.1 Gallionellales bacterium GWA2_55_18
AGATACGTAAGACCAGACTCTGAAAATTGGGACTTGTTCAGCGTATCCTTAGGTTAAAAGATCGTGCGCACAGCGCACGCTACACATCTGTCGCATTCCCATTTTTAGCCATAAACCTGATATCTCATCAGCGTAGCGTGCGCTATGCGCACGGTTTTCAGGTTGAGGTACAAATTCCCCAGGCAACAATGCCTATCAGCACTAAATTAACCAGCATCAACCAAATGTTGTGGCGTTTCTGCCGTTCCAACATTTCGCGCAACGCATCGTCGCTTCGGTTGGTGCCATTTTCTGTCAAAAGGCGGTGCAGCAGGCGCGGCAGTTGCGGCATCAGGGTGACGTAATTCGGGGCTTCTTTGCGTAGCGTCCTGGCTAGGCCGCGCCAGCCGACCTGCTCGTTCATCCAGCGCTCCAGCCACGGTTTCGCGGTTTTCCATAAATCCAGTTCCGGATCAAGCTGCAAACCCAGTCCCTCGACATTGAGCAGCGTCTTCTGCAGCAGCACCAGTTGCGGCTGCACTTTGATACCGAAGCGGCGCGAAGTCTGGAACAGGCGCAGCAGCACGCGCCCGAATGATACTTCGCGCAGCGGCCTGTCGAAAATCGGTTCGCACACCGCGCGTATGGCCGCTTCCAGTTCGTCTACGCGGGTCTCGGCAGGTGCCCATCCGGATTCGATGTGCGCCTCTGCGACGCGCTTGTAATCGCGGCGGAAGAAGGCGATGAAATTCTGTGCGAGGTAATGCTTGTCGGTATCTGTGAGGGTGCCCATGATGCCGAAGTCCAGCGCGATATAGCGCCCGTCCGCCGCCACCTGCACATTGCCGGGGTGCATGTCGGCGTGAAAGAAACCATCGCGGAATACCTGGGTATAAAAAATCTCGACGCCGTTTTCGGCAAGCTTCGGTATGTCGATGTTTGCCTCGCGTAGCGCGCCCACCTGGCTGACCGGCATGCCGTACATGCGTTGCATCACCATCACATCGGTGGTGCAGAAATCCCAATACACTTCCGGCACCAGCAGCAAATCGGAGTTGGCAAAGTTACGTTTGAGCTGGCTGCAATTGGCCGATTCGCGCATCAGATCCAGCTCGTCGTGCAAAATCTTCTCGAATTCGCCCACTACCTCGCGCGGCCTGAGGCGGCGACCGTCTGCCCACAATCTCTCCATCAGGTCTGCGCAGATGTTCAACAGCGCGATGTCGTGCGCAATCACCGGGGCGATGCCGGGGCGCAGGATCTTTACCGCCGCTTCGCGCCCGTCCGGCAGAACCGCAAAGTGCACCTGTGCCACGGACGCGCTGGCGACGGGCGTTTCTTCGAAGCTCTGGAATACCTCGCGCAACGGTTTGCGGTAGGTTGCTTCGAGTGCGGCGATGGCTTCCGATGACGGAAATGGCGGTACTTGATCCTGAAGCTTGGCGAGTTCGTCGGCGAGATCGGTCGGCATCAAATCGCGCCGCGTTGAAAGTAACTGGCCGAATTTGACGAAGATCGGGCCGAGGTTTTCCAGCGCCAGGCGCAGCCGTTCGGCACGCGGTTTCGACGTGTCGCGCATAAACAGCAGCAGGTTTAGCGGCGCGCGCAGCCAGCGTACCCGCATATGCGCGAGGAAAAATTCGTCCAGGCCGAAGCGCAGGACAACATAGATAATTTTGATTAAGCGGAACAGGCGCATATTAATTATGATTTATAAGCCACGAGCCCCTGTTGTTCTTGCGTGGGATGCGTCGGGGCCGGGTGAAGGCGGCAGTTGCGCAGGGTGGGCACACCGTTGCGCCCACGCTGGTTCAATACCGCATGGGCAGATAAAATACCGACCCACCCCGCACTATCCAGCTTGGGGTTCATGGGTAGGGGGAAAGGCGGCAGGCGGACACGGTCGGGTTAATGCAGAGTAGTTTGCTGAATGCCTGCCAGCAGCCACACCGACTTGTCGTCGCGCAGGTTTTTCTGCACATGCCAGATTTCATCCACATTTTCCGGCATGCCGTTGTTTTCGCGCAATTGCCCGGTAAAACGCACAGTGGCAATGGCCCAATCGTTTTCTTCGTTCACTTCAAGCAACTCGCCGTTGATCGCGATCACGTCGGTTTTTTGCGGCGCATCGTCGCGTTCCTGCATCTGCATCGAGATTTCCGCGAACATCTCCGGTGTGGTGTATTCGCGGATGTCGCTCAAATCCTTGCGGTCATTCGCGGCCTGCAAGCGGATAAACGAGGTCTTGGCGCTGCGCAGAAAGCTTTCCACCGGAAAGTCTGCCGGAATGTTTCCCGCAGGTGTTGCCGGTGCCGCCTTGATAGCCGTAGCAGTGCCCGCCAGCGGCTGCTGTACCGGTTGCGGCGCGTTGTAGGGTGCACCTGCTCCGGCATATTGCATGGCAGGTTGCGGTTGTTTCTTGCGCAAGAATGCAATCAGGAACATCACTGCCATCACGCCAAGAAGGATCATCAGGGTCGTGCCCATGCCTTCACCCAGGCCCATGCTGGCGAATAGAGCGCCCAGGCCCGCGCCGATGGCCAAACCTGCCAGCGGTCCCAGCCACTTGTTGCCGGCCGGTGCGGGCGCTGCTGCGGGAGTCTGCGCGGGTGCGGCAGCGGGTGCTTTTTGCGCCTGTTGCGGAGCCATCGTCCGTTGCTTGCCGATGCTGCCGCCACCGCCAAAACGTCTGGCTTCAGCCGTTGCTGCAAACAAGCTCGCGCTGGTCAGAAAAATTGCCAATAGCATAAAAAATCGTTTCATTGTGTTTCTCCGTGTGGGTGGTTATTTCAATGTGTGCGTAAGTATATCATCGTAAATTGAATCAGGCTTTGGTGCTTGCCAGCCATGACGCGCTGGCCTGATTCCGCTAAACTCCGCAACATGAGAGCCCTGTTCGCTTCCCTGCTGGTTGTGCTGCTTTCCGCTTGTGACGGCGGTTTGTTGAATAATCCCTATCCGGCGGCGGACGGGGGTAAGCCGATCCTCTACACCGCTTTTACCGAGCGCCCCAAGCATCTTGACCCGGCGCAAGCGTACAGCGAAAACGAGTATGAATTCCTCGCGCAGATTTACGCGCCACCGCTGCAATACCATTACCTGAAGCGTCCCTATGAATTGATCCCGCTGGCCGCCAGCGGGATGCCAACGGTGCATTATCTGGACAAGAATCGCCGCATGCTGCCGGATGCCGCACCGCCGGAAAAGATTGCCTTTAGCGTGTATGAAATTCGCATTAAACCGAACATGCGCTACCAGCCGCATCCGGCGTTTGCCAAAGATGCGCAGGGCAAGCCGACATATGATCGTTTAACCCCGGATGATTTGCGCGGCATCCATGCGCTGGGCGATTTTCCGCACAGCGGCACGCGCCCTGTCACGGCGGCAGATTATGTTTACCAGATCAAACGCCTCGCGCATCCGCAATTGCATCTGCCGATTTTCGGCGTGATGGGCGAATACATCGTCGGGCTGAAAGACTACGCCGCGACGTTGCAGCAGGCGTTGAAGAATAAGCCTGACGCGTTTCTCGACCTCAATGCATATCCGCTGCAAGGCGTGCAGGTGGTGGATGAGCATACCTACCGCATCGAAGTGCACGGCAAGTATCCGCAGTTCGCTTATTGGCTGGCGATGCCGTTCTTTGCGCCGATGCCGCATGAGGCGGAGCGGTTTTACGCGCAGCCCGGAATGCGCGAACGCAATCTGACGCTGGATTGGTGGCCGGTGGGCAGCGGGCCGTATTACCTGTCCGAGAATAACCCCAACCAGCGCATGGTGCTGAGCCGCAATCCGCATTACGACAGCGAACGCTATCCTGCGGAAGGCGAGGCAAGCGATGCGCAGGCCGGGTTGCTGGCGGATGCGGGCAAGCCTTTGCCGCTGATCGACAAGGTGATATTCAGCCTGGAAAAGGAAACCATTCCCTACTGGAACAAGTTTTTGCAGGGCTATTACGATGCCTCCGGCATCAGCTCGGACAGCTTCGACCAGGCGGTGCAGGTGAGCGTTGGCGGCGAAACGACCGTGACCGAAGAGATGCAGGCGCAAGGCATCCGGCTTTCGACGGCGGTTTCGACTTCCACCATGTACACCGGCTTCAACTGGCTGGATGTAACAGTGGGCGGGGCATGTGAAAATTCAAAGAGCGCTCCCCCTCCCCAACCCTCCCCCGCAGAAAGCCCCTCACCTCAATCCTCTCCCGCCAGCGGGAGAGGAGGCGAACGTGAAAAACAATCTTCAATCCTTGGGAGAGGGGGCAAACGAAGTGAATCATCTTGCAACCCTGATCGTTCACGCAAGCTGCGTCAGGCGATTGCGATCGCGGTGGACTTCGAGGAATTTGTTTCCATTTTCGCCAATGGGCGCGGCATCGCCGCACAATCACCGATCCCGCCCGGTATCTTCGGCTACCGCGAGGGCGAGGTGGGTATCAACCGCACTGTGTATGACTGGGTGGGCGACGCGCCGAAGCGCAAGTCCGTTGAAGAAGCGCAGAAACTGCTCGCCGAAGCGGGCTACCCGAACGGTGTGGATGCGCAAACCAAACAGCCGCTGGTGATCAATCTGGATACCACCTCCGCAGGCGTGGGCAACAAGGCACGCCTCGACTGGTTGCGCAAACAGTTCGACAAGATCAACGTGCAACTGGTGGTGCGTAGCACCGATTACAACCGCTTCCAGGACAAGATCCGCAAGGGTGATACGCAGATGTTCTACTTCGGCTGGAATGCCGACTATCCCGACCCGGAAAACTTTTTATTTTTGCTGCATGGCGCGCAAGCCAAGGTGGGCAAGGGAGGCGAGAATGCGGCGAACTACAGCAACCCGGAATATGATCGGTTGTTCGAGCAGATGAAAAACATGGAAAACAGCCCGGCGCGACAGGCCATCATCGACCGGATGCTGGAAATTCTGCGCCACGATTCGCCTTGGCTGTGGGGCTTCCATCCGAAAAACTACGTGTTGCAGCATGGCTGGCTGCATAACGTGAAGCCCAACGTAATGGCCAACAACAAACTCAAATACTGGCGCGTGGATGCCGCGCAGCGCGGCCATTTACGCAGCGCATGGAACCAACCATCGCGTTGGCCATTGTGGGCGGGTACTCTGGTATTGTTGCTATTTTCAGGCTGGATGTGGCGCGCGTTGCGCCAGCGCGAGGAACAGTCATAGGTCAGTTTAATCAATGCATTGCCCAATGGTTGTAGCAGCGGCTTGGTATTAGCGAAGCGGTTATACCGGTCGTTTAAGGTCTGAAAGTTTCGAAAAAGGCAGCCGGTAAAGCGCCATCAAAATACCAAATCTATTTGTGCTCAACGAACAAAGGTATCGCTAAGATTCTTTCCAACTTTCTTCCTGCTCGATAACACGAAACTTGGCCAAATCGTAATCAAGGCCTTTTTCCTGCAACCCGTTGGGAATCAGCAAATAGTTTTTCCCATCCAGTTGTGCCTGCAAACTGCGATGTGCGGAAAATGTGTCTGCTTTCATCAGCAGGCTTGTTTCTCCCAACGGGGTGCCTTGTTTCGCTTGCAGCCACAGCGCGGGTTGCCCGTCTTCAAATCCTTCGTTGCCTCCGCCGCTTTGTGACAAAGCGATGCCAACTATCTGGTTAGCCAGCATTTCCACACCAACATGCAACCGGTTTGCATCGTCGCGCATCATGCGGCGCACCACCGCAACACCCCAATTCGGCACACCGTCCGGTTGCACACCGAGCAGGCTGCCGATGCGCAGGCCATCCGTTCCCTGCGCTGGCAACACGGTAAAAAAACCGCTGGTGCTGATATCGTCTATCTCCCACAGTGCTGGTTGCTCTTCGCTGAAGTTCAACCCGACATCGGTGCGCTCGATCACCTTGGCGAAACCGTTGGTTACATTCAAATTAACTTTGATGCTGCGCCGTACATTGCGCCGTAACGGCGGTTCAGCCAAATAATCCAGAAGAAATTGTGCTGCCTCGCGCACCAACTCAGCATCATATGTTCCACCCAAGTTTAGATTTTCCGGGACAACGCCTTTCCCCAGCGCTTTAACCATGGAGTCCAGCTTTGGCTGCATCGCCGCCATGCCGATAAAGCGCGTGGACGTATGCACAGTAGCACCCACCTTGACGCGCATTGGTGCAGCGGGGTGATCCATATCGAAACAGAACAGGCTATTTTCATCCTGCTGCGCACCAATGTGAATGTCGGAACAGTGCTGGGCCACGATGCGCTCGGTCAGATGCATATATAGCGGGCTCAGGGTATCGACCCCGCAACCGTACCATCCCAGCAGATGCCCTATTTGGCGTTTTACCGTAGTGTTGTCGGATGCGCCGGAATAAAGGCCAAGCGGTGTATCCAGATATTGTTGCTGTTCGGCATGGCGGTAGATTCGGGCAAGATCATCCCAAATTGCCTTGTCGATCGGGCCATAGCGCGCGCAAATATATTTCAACTGCCCGGTCATGGAATGTACAGCACGAGCCGCCAGCAACGGCACATGCGCTTTGACGGCAGCGGCGCCTTTATCATTGTTGCAATAACGGCTGAACACCGCGCAGTAAGCCTTGGCAGCATGACGAAACAAATTGCCCAGCACCAGCCACAAACGGTTTTCCTGGAATTTATTCAACTCCTGTGGTGCAAAATAATCGCGCGCCAGTTTTCGCACATAAGGTTGCGCTGTCTCATCGAGCAGCAGCAACACAGCAAACTGGTGATCCAGCTTGAAGTCGGTATTATCCGACACCGACTCTATCCAATCGGTCAGCTCCATGAGCATTTTGTGCGCATCGTTCTTCGGCAAGTCATCCAATAGCGCTTGCGCAGACCTGATATCCGCCAAGGGATGATCCGATTTTTTGCCAAATATGCCCGATAACATTGCCTACCTCACAAGCCAATTGCTTTCACTCGTGGCAATATAACCACAAAATGGCTTGGATGGATAATATTTTGAAGGGAGCAAGGCTTGATTCCGTGGCTAACCAATAACGCGCCATTTCCACCTGTCGGGTGCGCCCTGCGCTCGCCCAATGGCTTGCTTGCGGCGGGCGGAGATTTATCCGCTGCACGTCTGCTGGAAGCCTATCGACATGGGATATTCCCATGGTTCAATCCGGGCGAACCGATCCTGTGGTGGAGCCCCGACCCGCGCATGGTGTTGATACCGGGTGAATTCAAAGCCTCGCGTTCGTTCGCCAAGGTGTTGCGCAACGGTGCTTATGAGGTGCGCTGCGACACCGCTTTCGAGCAAGTGATGCGTGGCTGCGCAGCACCGCGCAACAGGCACCACGTCGGCTGCGACACAGCGCACAACAACATCGGGAGCGGGAGCAGCCGCCCAGCCGCCCTTCCCGCGCCGGAAGGCTCCGCCTCTCCGTGTCAGGGCGGCACCTGGATACACGAAGATATGATCGCGGCGTATTGCGAACTGCACCGAATGGGTTATGCGCATTCGGTGGAAACCTGGATTGACGGCAAACTAGCCGGTGGCTTGTATGGTGTCTGCATCGGCCGCATGTTCTACGGCGAATCGATGTTCAGCAATGCCAGCAACGCATCGAAAATCGCGCTGGCGCATCTGGCCAGACAGCTTGAACGCTGGCAGTTCGGCCCTTCGACCGGGCTCAGGACAGGCCGCTTCGACATGCCTGTCCTGAGCAAAGTCGAAGGACTCAGGACAGGCTTGATCGACTGCCAGATGAACACGCCGCACCTCGCTTCGCTCGGCGCGCGCGAAATTCCGCGCAACGAATTTATCGCGCGGCTGCAAGAATTGGTAAACTGTGCGCCAATTACTCACTGGCAATTCGACACTGATCTTTTCGCATGAGCCTGCTTAACGACATCCCGCTTTCCGCGCTACGTTTTTACATGACCGCGCCGTACCCGTGCAGCTATCTGCCCAATTTGTCGGCGTGCTCACAAGTCGCAACACCCGCCTTCCTGATCAACACGCAGGTCTATTCTGAATTGTTACAGCACGGTTTTCGCCGTAGCGGGACCTACACCTATCGCCCGCAGTGCGGTAGCTGTAGCGCATGCGTGCCGTTGCGTGTTCTGGCGAAGCAATTCAGGCCGAACCGTTCGCAGCGGCGCGCCTGGACGCTGCACGCCAACCTGGATGTCAGCCTGCACCGTCTGCAAGACAACCCGGAATATTACGATCTCTATCAACGCTATCAGTGCGCGCGCCACAAAGACGGCGGCATGGACAATGACGACCACGAGTCGTATCAAAACTTCCTGCTGCAAAGCCATGTCGATTCGCTGCTGGTGGAATTCCGCGATCAAGACATACTGCGCATGATCAGCGTGATCGATTTGCTCAGCGACGGCCTGTCATCGGTGTACACTTTCTACGAGCCTGATTTGCCGGGTACGCGTTTCGGGGTCTACAACGTGCTATGGCAAATCGAACTGTGCCGCAAGCTCGATCTGGATTTCGTCTATCTGGGCTACTGGATCAAGCACAGCCGCAAAATGGCTTACAAGACTGTATACCAGCCTGCGCAAGGCTTGATAGACGGCGTTTGGCGTATGATCGACAAGCCTGCCCTGAGCCCGAATGAAGGGGATTTGTCGTAATGCCGTTCGGCGACATGACGAACTAAAGGTCATTTTATGTATTCATTATTCCGCTGCGCCTTGTTTCAGATCGACCCGGAAGCCGCGCACCATCTCATTCTGGGAGGCCTGCAATCGGCGCAATCATTGGGTTTAAGCGGCATCATCGCAGCGCGCCCGGCCAGTGACCCGCGCACCGTGATGGGGCTGGCATTTCCCAATCCGGTCGGTCTTGCCGCCGGGCTCGACAAGAACGGGGAATGCATCGACGGGCTGGCGGCACTCGGTTTCGGCTTCATCGAGATCGGCACCGTCACGCCGCTGCCACAGCCCGGCAACCCCAAGCCGCGCATGTTCCGCCTGCCGCAGGCCAAGGCTATCATCAACCGCATGGGCTTCAACAACGACGGTGTAGATGTGCTGGTCGCAAACGTGCGGCGCGCAAATTTCAAGGGCATACTCGGTATCAACATCGGCAAAAATGCCGCCACGCCGATCGAAAATGCGGCGGACGACTACCTGATTTGCCTGCGCAAGGTGTACGCGCATGCCAGCTACATCACCGTCAACATCTCATCGCCCAACACCAAAAACCTGCGCCAGTTGCAAGACGAGGACGCGCTGAACAACCTGCTGAAACTGCTCAAGGACGGGCAACAAAAACTCGCCGACGCACACGGAAAATACGTGCCCATCACCTTGAAGATCGCGCCGGATATGGAAAGCGAACAGATCGCGCAAATCGCGCATCTGCTGATGAAACACCGCATCGACGGTGTGATCGCCACCAACACCACCCTGTCGCGCGACGGCGTGGAGAATTTGCCGCATGGCACGGAAACCGGTGGTTTGAGCGGCACGCCGGTGCGGGAAAAATCCACCACCGTGATACGCCAACTGGCCACCGAACTGCAAGGCACATTGCCGATCATCGGCGTGGGCGGCATTCTGAGCGGCGCGGATGCTGCCGAAAAAATAAAGGCCGGCGCGGCGCTGGTGCAGCTATACAGCGGCCTGGTTTATCGGGGGCCAGAATTGGTTGGTGAATGCTGCGCCGCGATTCGCGGCGCTTGATGATGCTCCCATCAAGCGTTTGATGCCACTTTTGTAGGTGCGAATGAATTCGCCCCTTCCCATCAATTGGAGTTTAAAACTCAGCGTTTGCGCAACGGATCGAGCAGCGACGACAAACCGTTGTGATCCAGCTCCTGCATCAGCGCCAGCAATTGACCAAGCTGGCCGGGCGGAAAACCCTCGCGTGCGAACCAGTTGAGATACTGACCGGGTAAATCGGCGATCAAGCGGCCCCTGTATTTGCCGAAAGGCATCTCGCGGGTAAGCAGCAGTTCAAGGTGTTTGTGGTTCATCTCAATAGGCTGTTCTTAATTGGTTTCAGCTTTGTTCAGCATTTATTGAGAAGAAATACGAAGTTCAGCCCATCACCCCATTAATGTTTCTCATTAGATAGCATCCCGCACCGTCACCTCAAAATCATCACAAAGCTTATCAACCAAATCTTCTGTTTCCTTGAAGAAGTAATCTCCAACGGTCTGACGATTGAGCGCCTTATAACGACGGAATATTTTCGCAAAGTCATCGTAAATTTCAGCTTCAGACACATGCGACTTGATCTTTACGATCAGACGCTCCCCTTCAGAGGACTCACGCACATACTGAAAAAAGTCTTTAATCTTGGTTTCAAACTCCTGAATCAGTGTACCCGTTAGCGCTTCCTGCTCATTACGTGCGGCGATGATTTCGAGAATATCAAATTGGTAGCCGCCGCCGGGTGGCTTACCCTCGGCCACTTTGAGCGGCTTCTTTTTTGTACCCGTTGGGGTATAAGCCGCAACTTCGATGATCCCGATCTGATTATCGAAATACACCTCAATCGGGTCTTTCACATCCTCGCTGCGGTGCATCATGTTGTAGAGCGTATTGAACTTGCGCCAGAAAAATAACAGGCTCGGTTCGCTATACTTCGCATCCAGCTCGATCACATATTCGATACGGTTGAGGATAGTGAAATACTGTGCGACCTTGGCCTTGGTATCAGCGGTGCGCTGCGGGTTGGCGTCGATGTATTTTTTCAAGCTGCTCTCAAAGTCCAGAAAGCTTTCAGGCGCATCCCGCTTCACGCGGTCTTTATAAATTGCCATGAACACATCGAAGAACTTGTCGTAAGTATCCGATTTTTTCAGTTCAACCAGCAGAATATCCAGCACCTTCTTGTCGCCAAACGGGTCGAAGTCGCTCACCACGACATCGGAGTAATGTTCGAAAGCATCCTTGATGTTTTGCACATTCACGTTGTTGTATGAGAAATCCACGATCTTGCAATCGTTCTTGTATTTGGCCGTGCGGTTGACGCGCGAAATGGTTTGAATGGCGCTGATACCCTTGATCTCCTTGTCCAGAAACAGGGTGTGCAATTTTTTCTCATCGAAGCCGGTTTGCAGTTTTGCCACCACAATCATCAGGCCGTTATTCAGCGGTCGCGCAAAGTTTTCCAGAACTTTTTCCTCAGACAAGCCGCCATTCAGCCCCGATGCGCTCTGCTCGTCCTGATTGCTCGAATACACCACATGAATCGGCGCACCGGCATATTTTGCATATTTCGGTTCCTGCACTAACACATTGAAGTGCTTGGTCACGGCCTGCTGGTAGGCAATCGCTGCCTTGATGGAATAAACCGCCAGCATCGCCTTGCCCGTGCCGCGAATCTGGCGATACACATCTTTCACCAACAAATCCGCCACATATTTGGCGATGGCGTCGATGCGGTCACGATTTTCATAGACCTGTTTTTTCTGGGCGTCTTTGTATTCTTTCTCGGTGAAGCCTTCCAGCGGGTTGCCGGGCAAGTCAAACAACATCTTCGATGCCACGGGCACAATGTTTTTCAGCGGGTTCAGGATAAATCCGTCTTCAATCGCCTCCTTCATCGTGTAGCTGTCGAAAGGACGCCAGAGCTTTTCGCTTTCGGCATAACCGCTAAATTCGCCGAAACGCGCCAGCGCGTGGTCGTCCGGGGTGGCGGTAAAGCCGATAATCAGGTTCTTCTTGGTGTGGCCTGTGGCATACGCGGCATTATCAAACGGGCTTTGCAACTCGTCGAAAATGCTCACCATGTCTTCATGCTGGTCGCCGCTGTTGGAACGGTGGATCTCGTCGATCAGAAACGCGATGCGCATTTTGGCGAGCTTGAGCAGCACGTCCGCATCCAGCATCTCGCGCACCGCGCCGAATTTCTGCAAGTTCACAATCACCAGACGGGTATCGGATGCCAGCGCTTCTTGAAAAGTCTTTTTATTGGTTGCCTCCATGACCATGCGGTTGTCGATGTTCATGTTCAGCATCATCGAATCAATCTGGCCGCGCAGCTGCAACCTGTCCACCACGATCATGATCTTGTCGTAAACATATTCGCCGTCCCGCCGCAGGTCTTTCAGCTGCAAGGCAGACCAGCCGATGATGTTGGACTTGCCGAAACCCGCCGCGTATTGCATCAGCAGGGAGTACACGTTCTTGTTATTGGAATAAGCCTTGCGCTTTTCCAGCAGCTCTTTTTTCTTGGCCTCGCCTACGCCCGCCAGCTGCTTTTCCAGCAGCTTCTCAAAGTAATCGGGTTCCTGCTCATGCGCCAGAAACTCGTCGATCTTGGCCATGATCTTGTCGGTGCCAAACTTCTGCTTTGGGCGCGGCGAAATCAAATGCCCGGCTTCATTCTTGACTTCTTTCACGCCCTTGATGACCACCACATCGCGCTCGATGAAGTTGTAATACAGAATCTCTTTCTCAACATAGAGCTTGCCATACAGCGCGGCGAACAGCTCCTTCAGCTTGTCCTTCTTGTCGGCATCGGGCTTCAGCAGCGGATACGGCTTGAACACGCCGTGGGCTTTTTTCTCGACCTCCTCGCGGTCAAATTTTCCTTCGCGGCAAGAGGCCAGAATCTCGTCAAAATAATCCGCAATCGTGCGGATCACAAAGGTCTCGCCTATGTCGGTGGTGGTGATATGAATTGCCTTCTCAAATACTTTGAGAAAATCTTTGCGATAACCCAGCTTCTCGCCCTCGCTCAACATGGCGTTGTTGTCGATATGCTGGTGATAGACCTTCACCGCCTCAAAGTAATCCTTGATCACCTTGCCGCGACCATTCTTGCTGGCGCTCTGGTTGGTATAGTTCGATTTTAATTCGCTGTAGCCCAGATAAATGCCGTTCACAAACAGCACTACATCCGGGCGGAAAGAGAATACCTGTTTGCCCTGAAAACTGTATTTGTAGGGCAACTCCTGCACCACGGAAAAGATATTTTCCTCGAACAGCGCATTGTCGTGGATCACGCTGTCGCTGATGTAAAACAGATGCAGCTTGATGCCCTGCAAGCTGATGGACTTGTTGGCATTGATGAACAGCGCCATGTTGCGGCTGCTGGCGATACGCTCCTGTATCAGCGCGATCAGCTCCTGCAACAACAGCTTTGCATCGCCGTGGTACTTTTTCAGCAGGGTTTCATAAGGCTTTTTGTTCAGCTCTGTGTCCGAGATAAACGCCTGCAAGTCTTCCTCGATAATCAGCGCTTGCGTGATGGTGTTGGCTTTGACTTCCTTATAGCCAAGCCCATCCCGAAAATACGGAATCAGGAATTTATCTTGCAGGTGCAGTTCATTCATCGCTCGTTTGACTTTCCCCGGCGGCGGTGTGGCTGGCCGATAGCACTCATTTCAAAATTTCCCAGTGACCTGCCTTGGTTGAACCTACATGCTGGATAATTCCAGCCGCCCGCATTTTTTCCAAATGGTATTTAACCCCATCAGAACTCATCCCCAACTTTTCGGCCAATGCCTTTCGTGTAATCGACGGCTGAGATTTCAGCAAAGTCAGAATTTTTTCCTGGGTGGTTTCTTGGGTAGTTTCTTGGGTAGTTTCTTGGGTAGTTTCTTGGGTAGTTTCTTGGGTAGCTTGGTCATACCCCTCCGCATAAGGCAACACCAGCCGAATAAAGTTGGGGGTGAAATGGTAAATGCTGCGCGGGTAATGTTCGAGAATACGCGGCACGCCCGAGCCGAGCTGCTCAACCATGTCCAGATCCCGAAAAACGCGCATGAGTTCCTTGTTTTGCGGAACCGAATAGCCCATGAAGAATTCTTCCTCATCGAACCCGGCAGGCAGTCCACCGGCGGAGGTGATCTCCAGGCGGTCAAAAAACAGCTCGAATTTTGGTGGCACCTCATTGCTGTAATTATTGTGGATGATGGCGTTGATGACCGCCTCGCGCAGCGCCACCGGGTCCAGCAGTTTGCGCTGTTCGCGCTTGCCCGGCGTAATGCGCGCAAAGGTTTTGTTCTCGACCTTGAGCTTTTCCAGCACCGCCTTGGTGGCCTTCACCAGCGAGCAATAGCCATACTCTTCGTTTTCGACCAGATTCACCCTGTCGGCGTCCGCATACTTGGCAACCTTGATCGACAGCCCGTTCACGTCCGAGAGCAAATACGCGGCGTAATTGTATGCGCCGTCCTCGGTGAGCAACTCCAGATTGTGCGCGAACTGCTCGTTCAGTTTTAACGGTGTTTCGTTGTAATAGATTTTTAGCTGCTCGAAACTCAGCGTCTGTTTGCGCGACTTGATGGTGCCGATGGAATTGCGGATTCTGCGCCCGAACAACTCCTTGATCATCCTGACCGGCATAGGCTCGGAGGCGCTGCCGATGCGGATGTAGCAGCCCTTGGCGGACATGCCCATTCTGGACAGGTAATACGGTTTCTCGGAACCGCTGGCCACCGTGATCTTGATGATCTTCTGTCCATCGCGGGTTTCTGCAATCACGTCGAACAGCCCCATAGTCGATGGGCTGATATTGTTCTTGATGCGATCCTTGATTTTCAGTTGCAGCGCATCGGCATCCGCGATGCCGAGGGTCGCTTGCGTCTTGTCGTCAACGCCGATATAAATCACCCCGCCATCCCGGTAATTGAGAAAGGCGACCACCTCTTTTTCTAGGGTGTCGGTCAGTTCGCGTTTGAGTTCGATACGGTTGGATTCGTGCATCACACCACCTTGATTTTGCCTGTGACTATATCGTTAATCAGCGTCTTGCGCAGTTCCTTGAGCTGGTCGATCTGGGTGTTGAGGGTGGCGACAATGCGGTCGATGTGGGCGGTTTTTTCGTCGAGGTAATTTGCGATGGCTTGTTGTTCAGAAATCGTTGGCGTTGATACAGGTAAATTGGCAATAAAATCCGAACTAACGCGTGGCATTTTTGCGCCGACCGTAGAGCTGTTAATTACATCAATGTACCTTTCAGACAGCATTAAATACTTGGCGTAATACGATGTGATACTTCGCGTTGGTCGGTAAACAAAAATATCGCCAACTGCATTTCCATTAAATTCTGCCAAATATACCTTGGCGAGGTATGGACGCAATTTACCAAACAAGATGTCATCTTTTTGAAATTCGACACCGTCCCCATCAAATTCACTCTCTGTCGGTATAAAGCGTCCAGTTTTACCTTCGATGTTTTCAAGCCCGATTTTCGCTAGTGATGGGTTTACACATCTATCAGAAACAAATTTGAAAATATCTTTGTGTCTATTCAGAGACCAAGTTGCTGGAACCTTCCCTAACCACTCGACCCCGCTGTCTTTCATCGCCACATTTTTATCCAGCCCACGGGTGACGGTTTCGTTTATCAGGGATTGTTTGAGCTTGCCGTACTGCGCCGCCTTCTGGCCGAGCAGGTCTGTTTTGCGGTCAAGCTGCACGATTTTAGCGTCAATGTAAGTGGCGATGGCTTGTTGTGTTGAAAACGGCGGGACCGGTACGCTGATTGCACCGAGTTTGTCAAAGTACAACCGAAGTCGCATATCCATGATGCCGCGCGAATTCTTTTTGAAGATTTGCTTGGCAATTTCTGTCCTGAATAAATATGAAAAATATCGTTCATCCAATGTCTTCGATGTTTTCCTCAAAACATCGTATGCAGGACTGGTAACTCCATCAAAGTCAGACAAACCCACAGAACCCATCCACGCCAGCAATTTATTAACAACAATGTCGCCTTTTTTAACCAGCCAATAACCATCCGTTGAGCTTGCTTTATTGCCCCTCGCTTCCAAATCTTTACGCGGCCTCACGCCTATGCTTGCGTACAGCGACAAAAGCTCGTGATCGTTATCAATAGGTGCGTTGTCTGTGACAAGTCTAAAAAGATCTTTGACTCTTTTCTCTTCCCATTCAGAAGGAATTTGATCGACCCAATCGTTATGGCTAACCCTGTAAGCCTCATACGGCTTGGAACGGAGATTCACAGCAATATCTCTTTCTCAAGCAGCTTCAGTTCATTATCTAGACCCGTAAGCTCACGCAGGATGTCACTTACATCATGCTGTTTTTCCGGCTGGTAGAAAATCTTGTTGAAGTTGATCTCCACGCCCACGACGTTTTCCAGATACTCGAACGGCTTGCTGATGTATTTCGCCATGAAGGCGGCGATGGCGATCTGGTTGGCGGCGGCGTCCTTGTGGAAAGGAATGATCTCGTAATCCTTCTGGGTGTCGGACGTGAGTTCCACGCTGATTTCGATGCGCTCCGGCTGGGTCTTGCTGGCGTTTTTCAGCGCGGCTTTGACGACGATTTTTCCGCAACCCAGGGCTTTCTTGTTGTCTTGCTGTCCTTCGACAAGCTCAGGACGAACGGTTTTAGAAGTGCCCTGTAATATCAGGGTTTCCCGCTCGTTGTCGAAATAATATTTCCCCTCGGCGGTGGTGACGACTAGCGGCTGTTCCTTGTAATCGAGGCTGGCGATAAAGGGTTTGATGTCCTGCTCGAAACAATCGGCCAATGATTGGTATTTATTCTGATCGAAGGACGTGATCGTGAAATCGGTCAGTTCGCGTTCGCCGTTACTCAGGCTCAACGGTGTCAGCTTTTCGCCGGTCTTGCCTTCCTTCAACTGCGCGGCAAAGCTGTTGCCCTGTTCATCCACGTTGGTGAGCAGGATCGCCTGTTTATTGAAATAGAAAAACTCCTTGTCGAACACACGGGCGTAGTCGTTGTCCTGAAAAGCAGTGAGCGTGGCGACGATGTCGAGGCGGCTTGCCTCATCGACTTCTTTGCGCTTGGAGCCTTTGCTCTTTTTCAGCGGCTTGAATTTATCGCTGGCGTTGATCAGCATCACTTTGTCTTTGTGGTGCGGCTGTTTGTTTTTGTTCAGCACCCACAGATAGGTGTAAATACCGGTGTTGAAAAATTCGTCGGTGGGTAGCTGGATCACCGCTTCCACCACGTCGCTGTCCAGCATCCATTTGCGGATATTGCTTTCCGCCGAACCGGCATCGCCGCTGAACAGCGTGGAACCGTTGTGTACCACCACGCCCATGCCTACGCTGTCGAGCTTGGAGACCAGATGCTGCATGAACAGCAGTTGCCCGTCCGAGATCGACGGGATGTATTTGAAGCGCCCGGTCTTGTCGTGGGTGATGTCTTTTTCGTAACCTTTCCAGCTCACGCCATAGGGCGGATTGGCGACGACCACATCAAATTCTTCGTTGTAAAACTTGTCGTCCACCAGCGTGTTGCCGTGTTCGATTTTGGAATCGGGGCGAAAGCGGCTTTCGATCTTGGCCAGCGCGTACAGCGCGTCGTTCCAGTCCTGACCGAAGGTTTGCGTCAGACGTTTGAATTTCTGGTTGATGCGGTCTTCCACGCCAAACAGCATGTTGCCGCCGCCGCAGGTGCAGTCGTAGATTTTCAGTAGCGTGTCGGACTCTTCGATCTTCGAGGCGATGATTTCGGCGATCAGCGCGATCACGTCGTCGGGCGTGTATTGCTCCCCCGCCGTCTCCGCCGAGATGTCCGCCCACTTGCGCTTGATGTGTTCTTCCAGCGTGGTGATCTCGGAGTTGTTGAACGGCTTGAGGTCGATCTCCGCCCACAGCTTGGTGTAGCCCAGCAGGATTTTCTTGGCCTTGAGCTTGGTGATCACGCCCTTGATGTCGAGAAATTTTTCGCCCTCGGTCGCGTCCACCCCGAGCAGGTCTTTGGTCTCGCCGTCGAAGCCCTTGAGGTAGGCGTCGAAGTCGATGTCGAACGACTTGTCGTTCTTGCAGATGTCGGTTAGCGACTGTTTCTTTTCAAAGATGAAAATGTTATAGCCCTGGCCTTCGTCCTTGATCAGGTCATACAGATCGTCTTTTTTGATCCCGGCAAATTTCTTTTCGCCGATGTCGGCCTTGAGGTTGTCGAACATCCGCACCAGGCGGCTCTCGATCATCACCAGCGCGAAGAACGGCATCATGAAAGACGGCCATTCCGATTCCTTGATGCCGCAACCGCGCAACAAATCCGCCGTCGCCCAGATTTTTGATTCGTATTGCAGGATGTTCATTCTGTGACTGATTCCAGTTTCAATTATTCGGAGTCCAATTGGGCGGCATTATTTTTTCTTGGCACAAGATAGTCACAATTTGTGACCGACTCTGATGGTTCGCCAATTATTTATTGAATCATACCGTCAAACCCCTCCCGCAGACCATGCCATCTTTGATGTGCCAAAGTGACATCTCAAAAGTTTGTGGTCGCAAATTGCTGCTACATCGAATTTCTCGCTAGCCCGTTTTTCGCGATGCTATGTAATCTTACTGTGTCACAAAGTGCTGAAGGGCGCATTGCGGCGTTAAAATCAGGCTCAAAATGCTCATTTACTCTATGTAAACTCCGCTTTCTCGCCCGATTTTGCCTTGCACTGCATCCCTTGATCACTTTGTGACACAGCAAGAGTGACAAACGGGCAGAAAAAAGGCGGCTCGAAGCCGCCTTTGTTTTGGACGCACCCGCGCTTACTTGATGATCGCTTTCAGTTCACCCTTGGCATAACGGATCGCCATCGCTTCGAGCGAGATCGGTTTGATCTTGCTCGCTTGACCTGCTGTGCCGAACGCTTCGTAGCGCGCCTTGCAGATTTCCTTCATCGCCTTGGTGGTGGCGGCGAGAAACTTGCGCGGGTCGAAGTTTTTGGTGTCTTCCGCCAGGTGGCGGCGTATCGCGCCGGTGGAAGCCATGCGCAGGTCGGTGTCGATGTTCACCTTGCGCACACCGTGCTTGATGCCTTCGACAATTTCTTCCACCGGCACGCCGTAGGTTTCGCCCATGGTGCCGCCGAACGAGTTGATCACCTTGAGCCATTCCTGCGGCACGCTGGACGAGCCATGCATCACCAGGTGGGTGTTGGGAATACGCGCATTGATCTCCTTGATGCGGTCGATGCGCAGCACCGCGCCGGTGGGCGGGCGGGTGAATTTGTAAGCGCCGTGGCTGGTGCCGATGGCTATCGCCAGCGCATCCACCTGGGTAGCCTTGACGAATTCGGCGGCTTCGTCCGGGTCGGTCAGCAATTGGTCATGGCTCAGCGCGCCTTCCGCGCCGTGCCCGTCTTCCTTTTCGCCCTTGCCGGATTCCAGCGAGCCGAGGCAGCCCAGTTCGCCTTCGACGGACACGCCGACCGCGTGGGAAATTTCCGCCACCTGGCGGGTGACGTTGACGTTGTATTCAAAAGTTGACGGTGTCTTGCCGTCGGTCATCAGCGAACCGTCCATCATCACGCTGGAAAAACCGGAGCGGATCGACTGGATGCAGACGGCTGGCGATGCGCCGTGATCCTGGTGCATCACCACCGGAAGGTGCGGGTACATTTCCACGGCGGCTTCGATGAGGTGGCGCAGGAATGCTTCACCGGCATACTTGCGCGCACCGGCGGAGCCTTGCATGATCACCGGGCTGTTGGTCTCGTCGGCCGCTTCCATGATGGCCTTGACCTGCTCCAGATTGTTCACGTTGAAAGCGGGCAAACCGTAGCCGTTTTCCGCCGCGTGATCGAGAAGTTGACGCATAGATACGAGTGCCATTTTTATTCTCCTTTTTAAATAATTGCTGATGTAGGAGCGGGCCATGCCCGCGAACAGCGGAATCGC
>MGWP01000048.1:19534-42427 GCA_001801055.1 Gallionellales bacterium GWA2_55_18
TGATTGTTTCCTCGATCTGGTGCCATTCATCCGCCTGCCCCCTCGCCTTGGAATGAAACTCGATGGGGTGTACGCCGCTGAATAATGTCACTTTGCTCAGTGTTTCCCGCAACGGGGTCAGCGCAAAAATCGGCACACCCGCATTCATGCGCGACATCCACAACGGGGTCGAGCCGGATTGCGTCAACGCGATGATGGCTTTCACCTTGAAGTGCGACGCGGCAAACAGCGCGGACATGGCAATCGATTGGTCAACACGCGCGAACTTGTGCTGCACGATACGGCGGTCGAACACATGTTCTTCCACTTCGCGCTCGGCCTTGAGGCAGATGCGCGCCATGGCTTCGATGGTTTCAACCGGGTATTCGCCTACCGCCGTTTCTGCCGAAAGCATCACCGCATCCGTGCCATCCAGCACGGCATTGGCCACATCGGAAACTTCCGCGCGGGTCGGAATCGGGCTGCTGATCATCGATTCCATCATTTGCGTGGCGGTAATCACCAGCCGGTTTTTCGCACGCGCCATTTTAATCATGCGTTTCTGCAAGCCCGGCACGGCGGCGTCGCCGACTTCCACGCTCAAATCGCCGCGCGCCACCATGATGGCGTCGGACGCCTCGATGATTTCGCCGAGCGCCGGTATCGCTTCCGCACGTTCGATCTTGGCCATCAGCAAACTCTTGCCGCCCGCCGCGTGCATCAGCTCGCGCGCCAGTTTCATGTCGTCGGCGCTACGCGGGAACGATACCGCCAGATAGTCCGCCTTGATCAGCGCGGCGGTCTTGATGTCTTCCTTGTCTTTTTCGGTCAGCGCGGGCGCGGTCAGCCCGCCGCCTTTGCGATTGATGCCCTTGTTGTTGGACAGTACGCCGCCTCGCACCACTTTGCAGATTATCTCTTGGCCCTTGACTTCGACGACATCGAATTCCAGCATGCCGTCGTTGAGCAACAGCACCGAACCCTTGCTGACATCGTTGGGCAGATCCTTGTAATCCAGCCCGACACGCTCCTGGTTGCCCAATCCATCAAACGCGGCATCAAGAATGAAAATATCGCCCTTGTTCAGGACGATTTTGCCGCTTTCAAACTTGCCCACGCGGATTTTCGGCCCTTGCAGGTCGGCCAGGATACCCACGGTACGCCCTACCGCTGCCGCTGCCGCGCGCACCGTTTCGGCGCGCTTCACGTGATCCTGCACCGAGCCATGCGAAAAATTCATCCGCACCAGATCGACCCCGGCGCGCACCATTCGCTCCAGTACTTTTTGATCGCTGGAAGCAGGGCCGAGGGTCGCAACAATTTTTGTTCTGCGCAGCATGTGTTCCTTTGCTATTAACTAAACCCCTCTGTCCACGAAAAACACGAAAGGCACGAAAGGCACGAAAAAAACCTAGGGGCGCGCCGTGTCTTTGCAGAATGAATTATGTTTTGCAGTTTTCGTGCCTTTCGTGTATTTCGTGGATAGTGCCTTTTATTATTGAACAGCCCGTTGTTCCAGCATTTCGACTGCAGGCAATTTTTTGCCTTCGAGAAATTCCAGGAACGCGCCCCCGGCGGTGGAGATGTAAGACACCTTGTCATAGATGCCGTACTTCTGGATTGCGGCGATGGTGTCGCCGCCGCCCGCCAGCGTGAATGCCTGGGTTTCCGCGATTGCCATGGCGATTTTTTTGGTGCCTTCGCCGAACTGGTCGAACTCGAATACGCCGACCGGGCCGTTCCACACCACCGTGCCCGCATTCATGATGATGTCGGCTATGTCCTGCGCCGATCTTGGGCCGATATCGAAGATCATGTCGTCGTCGGCCACCTCGGCGGCACCCTTCTGCACAGCCGGTTCGCCGGAATCAAATTTCTTGCCCACCACCACATCCACCGCAATGGGGATGGAGGCACCGCGTGCCTGCATCTTCTGCATCAGGCTCAGTGCGGTCGGCACCAGATCGTCCTCGCACAACGATTTGCCGATGTTATTGCCCGCAGCCTTGAGGAAAGTATTGGCAATACCGCCGCCGACCACCAACTGCTCACACTTATCGGCCAGCGATTCCAGCACGGTCAATTTTGTCGATACTTTGCTGCCGCCGACGATGGCGACCATCGGGCGCGCCGGATTGAGCAACGCCTTGGATAGCGCGTCCAGTTCTTCCATGAGCAGGATGCCTGCCGCGGCAACCGGCGCATATTTGGCCACGCCGTGAGTCGACGCTTCCGCGCGATGCGCCGTGCCGAATGCGTCCATCACGAACACGTCGCACAGTGCGGCGTATTTCCTGGCGGTTTCTTCGACATTCTTCTTCTCGCCCTTGTTGAAACGGCAGTTTTCCAGCAACACCAGTTCGCCTTCGGCAACATCGAAACCGCCGTTGATCCAATCCTTGATCAGGCGCACCGGCTTGCCCAGCTTGTTGGCGATGACATGCGCAACCGGTTTGAGCGAATTTTCTTCGGAATAAACGCCCTCTTCCGGGCGGCCCAGATGCGAAGTCACCATCACCCGCGCACCGGCTTTCATCGCGAAATCGATGGTCGCCATTGAGGCGCTGATGCGCGCATCGGAGGTTACCTTGCCGTCCTTGACAGGGACATTGAGGTCGGAGCGGATCAGGACACGTTTGCCCTTGAGATCCAGGTCGGTCATTTTAATTACGTTCATGATATATCTTCCGTATCAGGGGCTAGGGGCTGGGGACTGGGGGCTAAAACCCCCCTAGCCCCTAGCCTCTAGTCTCTATTATTTGGACATCACCCGCACCATTTCCAGCACCTTGCAGGAATAGCCCCACTCGTTGTCGTACCAGGACACGACCTTGATGAAAGTGCCGTCCAGCGCCATGCCCGCGTCGGCATCGAATACCGAGGTGCAACTCTCGCCACGGAAGTCGGTGGCGACCACCTTCTCGTCGGTGTAGCCGAGCACGCCCTTCATCGCGCCCTGCGATGCGGCCTTCATGGCGGCACAGATGTCGGCATAAGTGGTTTCCTTGTTCAGTTCGACCGTCAGGTCAACCACGGATACATCCGAAGTCGGCACGCGAAAAGCCATGCCGGTAAGCTTCTTGTTCAGCTCGGGGATCACCTTGCCGACCGCCTTGGCCGCACCGGTCGAGGACGGGATGATATTTTCGAGAATACCGCGCCCGCCGCGCC
Source organism: Gallionellales bacterium GWA2_55_18 (assembly GCA_001801055.1). Taxonomy (GTDB): domain Bacteria; phylum Pseudomonadota; class Gammaproteobacteria; order Burkholderiales; family Gallionellaceae; genus Gallionella. The sequence goes on from MGWP01000048.1 coordinate 22,685, forward strand.
AATCCTTGTTGGATGGGCCGTCGACAGTTTTCTGTGTGGCGGTAGCGGCATGTACCGTGGTCATCAGGCCGCGCTTGATGCCCCAATTATCATTTAGCACCTTGGCGACCGGCGCGAGGCAGTTGGTGGTGCAGGAAGCATTGGAAATAATGGTTTGCCCGGCGTAGTTCTTGTCGTTCACGCCATACACGAACATCGGCGTATCGTCCTTGCTTGGCGCCGACATGATGACTTTTTTAGCTCCGGCGGCGATGTGCTTTTCGGCGGTTTCTTTGGTGAGAAAAAGTCCGGTCGATTCGATAACGATATCGGCTTTGACTTCGCCCCATTTCAGTTCGGCAGGGTCTTTCACGGCAGTCAGGCGAACCTTCTTGCCATTGATGATCAGCGTGTTGCCCTCGACTGAAACCTCGCCCTTGAAACGGCCATGCACGGAGTCGTAGCGCAGCATATAGGCCAGATAATCCGGCTCCAGCAGATCGTTGATGCCGACGACCTCGATGTCGGCAAAGTCTTTCACTGCCGCGCGCAACACCATACGCCCGATGCGACCAAACCCATTGATACCGACACGAATTGTCATTTTTTTCTCCTATTTATCAGTTATTAAAAATACTTTTTTTGCCGCAACAGGCTCGCGCCATTTCTGCGCCCTATTTCATGTACCAACGACTTTTTTCACTGCCGCAACCACGTTGGCAGCGGTAATGCCGAAATGCTTGAACAGCTCCGGCGCAGGCGCGGATTCGCCGAAGCAATCCATGCCGACCACGGCACCATTTAGCCCGACATACTTGTACCAGCCGCCGGTCACGCCCGCTTCGACCGCTACGCGTTTCACGCCGTCGGGCAACACGCTGTCCTTGTATGCCTGATCCTGCTTGTCGAACATATTGGTGGATGGCATCGACACCACGCGCACGCTGATGCCTTCTGCAGCCAGTGTCTTTCGTGCTTCCAGCGCCAACGATACTTCCGAACCCGTTGCGATGATGATGGCCTGCGAGTTGCCGCCCGGAGCTTCGGCCAACACGTAAGCGCCCCTGCGGATATTGGTGAGCTGGATCTTGTCGCGTTTCTGGAACGCCAGATTCTGGCGGCTGAAAACCAGGCAGCTCGGGCCGTCCTTGCGTTCCACGGCGGCAACCCATGCGGCAATCGATTCCACGGTATCGCACGGACGCCACACTTCCATGTTGGGGATGTAGCGCAGCGTCGCGGTTTGCTCGACCGGCTGGTGCGTCGGGCCATCCTCGCCCAACCCGATGGAGTCGTGGGTGAACACGTAAATCACGCGCTGCTTCATCAACGCGGACATGCGCAGCGCATTGCGCGCATATTCCGAGAACATCAGGAAGGTGCCACCGAACGGGATGAAGCCGCCGTGCAGCGCCATGCCGTTCATGATATGCGCCATGCCGAATTCGCGTACACCGTAGCTGATGTAGTTGCCGGTGCTGTTGCCGCGAATATGCTTGCAACCCGCCCAATTGGTCAGGTTGGAACCGGTCAGATCGGCCGAGCCGCCGAGAAATTCCGGCAATACAGGCGCCAGCGCGTTGATGGCGTTTTGCGAGGCCTTGCGGGTGGCGATGGTTTCGGCTTTTGCGTCGATTCCCTCAATCACCTCGGCAATATGAGCCGGCCAGTTGAAGGGCAAATCCCCCTTGATGCGGCGCACAAATTCGGCAGCTTCTTTCGGGAACGCGGTGCGGTACTCAAAGAATTTGTTGTTCCACAGTGTTTCCAGTCCTTCGCCCTTGGTGCGCGCATCCCAGGCTTCATACACATGCGCCGGAATTTCGAACGGCGGATATTTCCAGCCGATATGTTCGCGCGTCGCGGCCACCTCGGCATCGCCCAACGCGGCGCCATGCACGTCATGGGTGCCCGCCTTGTTGGGGGAACCTGCGCCGATGACGGTCTTGCAGCAGATCAGCGTGGGCTTGTCGGTGACCGCCTTGGCGGCCTCGATCGCGGCGTTGATCGCCTCCGGGTCATGCCCCTGCACATTGGCGATAACGTGCCAGCCGTAGGCCTCGAAACGCTTCGGCGTATCGTCGGTAAACCAGCCGTCCACATGGCCGTCAATCGAGATGTCGTTGTCGTCCCAGAACGCGGTCAGCTTGCCCAGCCCCCATGTTCCGGCCAGCGCGCAGGATTCGTGCGATAGGCCTTCCATCATGCAGCCGTCGCCCATGAACACATAGGTGCGATGGTTGATGATCTCGTGGCCGGGTTTATTGAATTCCGCAGCCAGCAATTTTTCCGCCATCGCCATACCCACCGCGTTGGCGATGCCCTGGCCGAGTGGGCCGCCGGTGGTTTCCACGCCCGGCGTGTAACCGTATTCGGGATGGCCGGGAGTCTTGGAATGCATCTGGCGGAAACGCTTCAGCTCCTCGATAGGCAGGTCGTAGCCGGACAAGTGCAGCAGCGCGTAAACCAGCATCGAACCGTGCCCGTTGGACAGCACGAAACGGTCGCGATCCGGCCACTTCGGATTAGCCGGATTGTGGCGCAGGTGGTGGTTCCACAACACCTCGGCGATTTCCGCCATGCCCATCGGCGCGCCGGGATGCCCGGAGTTCGCCTTTTGCACGGCATCCACCGCCAGCATCCGGATCGCGCCGGTGATATCGTTGAATTTGGGAGGGGTGACATTACGCGTCGTTGCCATTTGTCTTTTCCTTCTGGATATTTCCGTGGGACTGGTTATGTGAAGCGAACCTAATGATTTCGTAGATCGCGCAAATCAAGCTGCAAATGGTAACCGTTGAACGCCCCAGGCGCGATAACCAATGACTTGCTGGCGTTGACCGGCGGCATTGCTGAGGTGCTAATTATGCCGCAGCGCTCCGATTAGGGCAAATTTACGCTCCAGGCAGGAGTTACCTCATTCGATCTTGCGCTGTTACACTATTGAAACGGCGGATTCCAGAAAATTATTCCGGGCAGCAGTGCACTTTTGCTGAAACGACGGCACCAATAAAGTTTCTGCGGCAAGATTTCCGTGATAATGGTGAGAGGTACATCAGGCATGAAAACGATACGATGGGGATTTACGCTAGCTGTACTACTGAGCGGCGCGCTGCATGCCGCCGAGAGCGGCACGGCACTCAAGAGCGACGACCTTAAGGCGGAGCCGTTCCGCGATGCGAAGACGGTGGTGATGCTGGCGGCAGGCGATAAGGTGGATATCCTCAATAAGGACGGCGGCTGGCTACAGGTAAAGAGCGCCAAGGGCAAGGGATGGGTGCGGATGCTGAGCATCCGCAAGAGCGATGCGCGCAAGGGTTCCGGTAATGCCAGCGGCCTGCTCGCGCTCAGCTCGGGGCGTGCCGGCACCGGCAAAGTGGTAGCGACCACTGGCATTCGCGGGCTGAACGAGGAAGAATTAAAGGCGGCCAAGTTTAACGAGGCAGAACTGAAGCGCGCCGAATCCTACGCCAGCAGCAAGCCCGAAGCGGCCAAATTTGCCGCATCAGGCAAGCTAGTGGCGCGCCCGTTTGATTACCTGCCCGCACCAAAATGAGGATGATCGCGATGAAATGCAAGACATTATGGATTCTGGTGCTGGCACTGTGTTCCACGACTGTCTGGGGCGCAAACCCGTTCGAGCAGGAATTGCTGAAGACGCTGAAACAGGGCGTGCAGCAACAGGTGACAGGGGGAACCGCCACCTCGATCGAAGAGGAAACCGTGATCGGACGGCAGGTCGCCGGCAACCTGCTCGGCGCGGTGCCGCTGGTCAAGGACGCGAAGCTGCAGAAATACATCAACAACGTCGGCCGTTGGGTCGCGAGCCAGAGCGAGCGCTCCAACTTTGAATGGCGCTTCGGCGTGATCGACTCAAATGACGTGAACGCGTTCGCCGCGCCTGGCGGCTACATTTTCGTCACGCGTGGGCTATACCGCCTGTTGCAGAGCGAGGCCGAACTGGCGGGAGTTTTAGCCCATGAAGTTGGCCACGTCATCCGCCAGCATCACCTGAAGATATTGCAACAGAGCAAGCTGATCGACCTGGGCAGCAAGGTGGTCACGAAAAACGTCGGCGGCAACGACAAGGTGCAGAACCTGATCGGCAGCGGTGCGGAGATCGTGTCGCGCTCGCTGGACAAGGATGCAGAATTCGAGGCCGATCGCATCGCGGTGGTGCTCGCCACACGCTCAGGCTACGACGCGTTCGGCCTACCGACGGTATTGCAGCAGATCGGCCATTTCGCCAAGGATGACGGCGACATCGCGCTGCTGTTCAAGACCCACCCGCACCCCGACGATCGGCTAGGCAAACTGGGCAGCGCGATGGGCGAACGTTTCGACGGTGTGAAGGGCAAGACGCTGGAGAAACGGCTTTATCGGGTCAAACCGTAGCGTATCAAGAATTATGTAGATAATTCGAGAAACACAAAATGTATGGAGCGGGTGAAGGGGATCGAACCCTCGTATGCAGCTTGGGAAGCTGCCGTTCTACCATTGAACTACACCCGCCTGTAGTAGAATACAGGCGCACATTCTAACACGGACAAACTAGAGTGATAACGGTCAGCATCAACGGCGCGACGCGCCAATTCCCGGAACCTGTCAGCGTTGCCGCCCTTATCGAGGAGATGGTGCTGACCGGCAAGCGCATCGCGCTGGAGCGCAACGGCGAGATCGTGCCGCGCAGCGCGTTTACCACGGAACAGTTGGCAGATGGCGATAAGCTGGAAGTGGTAGTAGCGGTGGGCGGTGGCTAATCCCGCTGCACGATCTATCGTATTCAGGAAAATTGGCCAGATGGATTGGAATGACAAGCCAACGGCAACTGCATGAATAGGTGAATGATATGAACGAAAAACTGGTTATCGCAGGCAAGAGCTATTCCTCCAGGCTGCTGATCGGCACGGGAAAATACAAGGATTTCACCGAGACCAAGGCGGCGGTCGATGCCAGCGGTGCGGAGATCGTCACCATCGCGATTCGGCGCAGCAACATCGGGCAGAACCCCAATGAACCCAGCCTGTTGGAAATTTTACCTCCATCGCAATACACGCTGTTGCCCAACAGCGCCGGTTGTTACAACGCAGCCGATGCGGTGCGCACTCTGCGCTTGGCGCGCGAGCTATTGGAGGGGCATAGCCTGGTCAAACTGGAGGTGCTGGGCGACCCGCAATCGTTGTATCCTAACGTGATAGAAACCATCGCCGCAGCAAAAATATTGGTGGACGAAGGCTTTCAGGTGATGGTTTATACCTCGGACGACCCGATTGTCGCCAAGCATCTGGAAGACATCGGCTGTGTGGCAATCATGCCGCTGGCCTCGCTGATCGGTTCCGGCATGGGCATTCTCAATCCGTGGAACTTGCAACTCATCATGGAGCGCGTGCAGGTGCCGGTGATCGTGGATGCGGGTGTCGGCACCGCATCGGATGCTGCAATAGCGATGGAACTGGGTTGCGACGGCGTGCTGATGAACACCGCGATTGCCGCAGCGCAGCATCCCGTGCTGATGGCCAGCGCGATGAAGCTGGCAGTGGAAGCTGGGCGCTTCGCCTATCTTGCCGGACGCATGCCGAAAAAATTCTATAGCGCCAGCCCGAGTTCGCCGACGGAAAACATCATCGCTCCGACAGACAGCTAAACAAACCCTCCGTTCGTGCTGAGCTTGTCGAAGCATGAACGGGTTCAGCCTCGATCCCGTTTGACCCTTCGACAAGCTCAGGGCAAACGGCTTGAAATGAACCGAATGCCCGACATCCCAAAACCCGACACCACAGACCTCAGCAAACGCCACATCCGCAGCTACGTGCTGCGCCAGGGTCGTGTCTCGCCCGCGCAGCAGCGCGCCTGCGACACGCTATTGCCGCGCTTCGGCATTTCCTACGCCGCGCAGCCGTTCGAACTTGCGCAAGCCTTCGGGCGCGATGCACCGAAGATACTGGAAATTGGTTTCGGCATGGGCGACAGCACTGCGGCCATCGCGCTGGCACATCCCGAGAACGACTACCTCGCGCTGGAAGTGCACACGCCGGGCGTGGGCAACCTGCTCAAACTGATCGACGCGCAAAAGATCGGCAACGTCCGCATCATCCGGCATGATGCCGTGGAAGTGCTGCGCGACATGCTCGGCGACGCAACGCTGGACGGTGTGCATATTTTCTTTCCCGATCCGTGGCACAAAGCGCGCCACAACAAGCGCCGCTTGATTCAGGCCCCGTTCATCGCGCAACTGGCGCAGAAGCTCAAGCACGGTGGCTATATCCATGTCGCCACCGACTGGCAGGATTACGCCGAACAGGTTTTGGCAGTGCTAAGCGCCGAGCCGCTGCTGGAAAATACGGCGGCAGATTATGCGCCCCGCCCCGCTTATCGCCCGCTCACCAAGTTCGAGAAACGCGGCATCAACCTCGGGCATGGGGTGTGGGATATGGTGTTCAAGAAACGTCCGTAGGGGCGAGATTTATCGCGCCCTGATTGTATCCACGAATATGATATGAATACGGGCGCGATGAATCGCGACCCTACAATTACCGTATGAATATCTCCAACAGGTCATTCAAGAACCGTTGTCCTAGCTGCGTCGGCGCAATGCGCTGATGATCCCGGAATAACAGGCCGCGCCGCTCGGCCTGCTCCAGTTCGCGGCGAATACTATGCAGCGGCAGGCTGGTGCGCTCCTGAAACAACACGCTAGCGAAACCTTCGTTCAAACGTAGCGCATTCATCATGAATTCGAACGCCAGTTCATCGCGCGGCACTTCATGCTCGCTGTGCAACGGAGCATCCTTCGCCACCTGTTCCATATATGCCTGCGGCTGCTTGTGGCGCGCCTGGCGGATCACCTTGCCGGGAAAACTCAGCTTGCTGTGCGCGCCTGCGCCGATGCCGAGATAATCGCCGAACTGCCAATAGTTGAGATTGTGTTTGGCGCGGCGATTCGGTTGCGCGAAAGCGGACGTCTCGTAGTGCTGGTAGCCGCGCGCCGCCAGCAGCTCCTCGATGTGCTGCTGCATGTCGCTGCTGGCATCATCGTCCGGCAGCGATGGCGGGTTGAGGTGGAACAGCGTGTTCGGCTCCAGCGTCAGGTGGTAGCAGGACAGGTGTTGCGGCGCGAACGACAGCGCGGTCTGCACATCCTGCAACGCTTCATCCAATTTTTGATTCGGCAGCGCGTACATCAGGTCGAGATTGATATTGTCGAAATGCTGCTGCGCGATCTCGATGGCCTGCTCCGCTTCGGCGGCAGTATGGATGCGCCCTAGCGCCTTGAGATGCGCGTCGTTAAAACTCTGGATGCCCAGCGATAAACGGTTCACCCCCGCCTCGCGATAAGCCGCGAAACGCGCCGCCTCGACCGTGCCGGGATTGGCCTCCAGCGTGATCTCCGCACCAAGGTCGAGCGGCAGCAACATGCGCACGTTGCGCAAAATCTCCGCGACACTCTCGCCGCTCAACAGGCTGGGTGTGCCTCCACCAAAAAACACCGTATAAACCTTGCGCCCCCAGATCAGCGGCAACGCCAGTTCCAGGTCGCGGATCAGCGCCGCGACGTAATGCTGTTCGAGGAACTCGGGAAGCACCCCCTCCCCCCTCGCGGGGGAGGGCTGGGGAGAGGGGGATCGCGCCTCATGCGAATTGAAATCGCAATACGGGCATTTGCGTACGCACCACGGGATGTGGATATACAGCGACAGCGGCGGCAACGCCTTAAAGCTTATCGCTTGCGATTTGAGGGCGGTAGGTTGGAGGGTATGAAGTGTCATGCTTGAAGTTGCTGGGTTTAATTAAATAGCCGTACTTAATTCCAGCACTCGTGCCGGGTCGAACGAAAAAATCGAGCGATGCAATGCCGCGCAGTGCAACTCTGGCCGGGCCATCCTGTTCATGCACCCGCAGCCGGTAACGGCACCCCATAAAATGGTAGCTCTCGCCGCTAATCCTGCGCCGCCTTCTACAGCTCGTGCAGCGCGCGGCCAATCAGCACATCGGCCACGCCCTGCTGTTGCAGCCAGGCGCGCAGTAGCTCCGGTTCGACGTTGCGGTTACCCTTGCCCTCGAATCCGTCACGGTCTATCCAGTTGCCGAGATAGTCATAACCCAATCGTTCGCGGAACAGCGCCACCACCTGTTCCTGAGCCTCCCGCTCTTTTTGCCCGACTGTGCTCATCTCGATATACCTCGAAGTTGCCGTTAATTGCAGAATTGCGCACTGCTGCGAAAATCGCAGTTACTACCCGCCCATCGCCCGCTTCACCATGTTTCTGACTTCCTGAGTGAGGTTTATAGGCAGCAGTCGCGTGCCCGGATGGGCTTGCCGGAAAACACGGAACACTTCATCGGCAAATGCTTGGCCGATCTCTTCCACTCCGGCGAAGTCGAGAACAACGCTCTGGAATCGCTCGAAGCGCATGGTGAGACGCTTGGCCTGCGAGCGCGAAACTAGCTTTTCCCCTTCATGCTGCGCCAGCTTCACCGGTACGATGGTCTTGGAGAAGGTATATTCCTCCGGCGCGGCGAACTGTTCGAACACTTCTTTCAGGTTACGCCTGCTATCGTTGGCAAGGCGCATCAGCACCACCGTGCCGGGCGCATCGGCGGCACGTTCCAGCAGCACATCCGTACCCCATTCATCATGCACGAAATGCAGCTTGCCGGAACGAAGGTCGTAAGCATCCATCACCTTGGATGTGAAAAAAATCCCTTCGCCCGTGTGGTTCACCGGATCGGTGGTTAGCTTGCCCTTGGCCAGTTCCAGAATCGCCTCGCGCGGATCGTACAAATTCAGCGCGCACTGAATCTTGAGGAAAATGCCCTCGCCTTCGTCGGCGACGTAAACTGAAGTATTCAGAGCATCGCGCACCAGCCCCGCCATCACTTTTTCCGAGCCGGAATGGTCTATCGCATTGTTCACCATCTCCGTTACGGCGTAATGCCAGATGTCGCGCACATTGGGCGGCAAATCCGCCAGATGCGGCGCAACCAGTTCGCGCCACACCCGGTCTTCGTTCAACCCGGCGCGCTGATAAACCTGCCGCGCATCGGCCAGCACTGCCAACTGGTAACGCACGCCGCGCCCTACACCGGAAGAAGTAATAACACCTTCCCGCTTCAGTTTCGCCAGCCAGGCGCTGGCGGATTGGCGCGACACGCCAAACTGCTCCGCCAGCCGGGCGGCAACATTGCCGCCATCCTGGGCGATGGCATCGAGAATGGAGCGACGCAAGTCAGCAGTCATGGCAGGTTAAACGTAAAGTAAAGTCTGTCTAATTGTAAAGTAGTAATGCGGTAAACGTAAAGCACATCTCGGCGTTATTTAATGTGAGACTCGCTAAGCGAGTCCTTATTCCAATTACAGATAGAAGCGCCGATAATTTTTACCCACAACCGTTCGGCCTGAGCTTGTCGAAGGCCAGTGGTGGCAAGGTAACTGTGGTTCGACAGGCTCACCACGAACGGGTTAGATTATTTGTATTTCTATCTGGAATTTGAATTATCACCCTCGCCCGCTTGCGGGAGAGGGCAGGGGAGAGGGAAACGGGTATGGCAAGTTTCATCATTCAGGGGACATATTTGCCATGACCGTTTAGATTTCAGGCAAAAACTAAAATAGCGCAAGGCGTTAATTTAAACCGCCGAAACAGTTGGAGCGCGGCCATTTTGGCCGCATGCGGGCGGGAAGCCCGCATTCCCAGCGCAACCTCACACCAGCCGTATCCGCCCGGTCAGCAGTTCCTGCATCATGCCTTGCTTGAGGGCGCGGATCTTGTCGCGGCGCGCTTCGAGGGCGGTGGCGATGGCGATTTGTTCTTCCAACAATGACGGGTAATTGAGTTCGAGCTTGACAATGTTGGTCTTGCTGATGCCGGTGTGCTATGCCTGTCCTGAGCTTGTCGAAGCTGCCCGCCGGATCAAGCTCTGTCGGGCGAAGCGCGACCTACGGATGGTGGTTCCCTCAAAATAGAAATGAAAATTGAATTACACGTGAAGCAGGGTTCGTTCGCCGTCCGCGTGCCGTAGGCGTTGCGCCAGAGTGCGCGAAATCGAGGTAATCAGCAAAAAGGCTAGTTTTTTGTGGTCATCGGCAAGCTGGTTGAATTGATCGTACGAAAGCACAAATAAGTCGATATCGGTGTGTGCAATCGCATTATCGCTGCGTGCGCGATCATCGAGGAAAGCCAGACCACCGAAAAAATCTCCCCGCCCGAAGGTGGCGATATGGTGCAACTGACGGCTGCCGCTGATCGGTGCCATGATGCGAACCGCACCGCGCCGGATCAGGTATAGATTCCGGTCTTGATCGCCGATTGAAAAAATGGATTCACCGGCTTTAAAAGTCCGTTGTTGCATGCGCCCTTCCAGATCGGCGATGGTCTCGTCCTTGCGCCCCTGGAATATATCCATCTCGTGCAAATGCAGCGGTGTTTCTTCGCTGGCAGGTTGTTCGATATCACCGATCAGGCGATCTTCCACCCATTCAATCGCGGCTTCGATAGTCTGAAAAACGCGCACCGAATCACTGCCATCGATCAGTCCGGTTTGTTTGAGAAATTCCAGTAAATTGCGCCCATTCGGCAGTTGCTCGCGCACATTGCTCATCAGCAGTGGGACACCGCGCTCCCGCAACATGTCACGCACTTGGTTAAGCATGTGCGCGGCGGTAATGTCCACCGATTGCACACGCCGCAGATCGAGAATGATGTAATCGCGGATTTTTATTTCCGCTTCGAGCATGGAGTAAAGCTCGTAAGTGGTGCCGAAGAAAAGACTGCCTTGCAGTTCGAAAATGACCGCCTTGTCACCCTTCTGTGCGATAAGGCGCATCTCGGCTTCGGGACGATACCAGGTGGACGAGCGCTGGTTGACGAAGGTTTTGTGGCGCACCACCGCCCCGCCGACCTGTTCGCGCACGAACAGCAGGATGGACAAGGCGACACCGGTCGCGGAAGCGGCGATCAGCCCGACCGTCAAAGCCACGCCGATGACCGCAGCGACTACCGCAAAATCGAACACCGTGGCGCGCGACTCCAGAAAGCGTAAGGGGGTCGTGTCGATCATGCGCAGGCCCACGACGATCAGAATACCCGCCAGTGTGGCGATCGGTATCCATGCGATAAAGGTACTCAATAGCAATGCTGCCACCAGCACCATCACGCCTTCGACGATGCCTGAAACACGGGTTTGCGCGCCACTGGACAGATTCACCATGGTCGCGCCCATAGTGCCGGCACCGGGAATTCCACCTATCGCCGATGATGCAATATTGGACAACCCCTGCGCAAACAGCTCGCGATTCGGATCATGGCGCGTCCGCGTCATTTGGTCGATGACGACGCAGGTCTTCAGTGTGTCGATAGAAAGCAATGCCGCCAGCGTAAGCGCACTACCGAACAGGGCGGCAATCTGGGAAAGTTTCAAGTCGCCGATTTCATTCCAGCGCCCGACAATCGTGCTGATATAGCCCTCGCTGGACGCGCCGAGAGCGCCAAGCACCAGCTTGTTGTCGGTGAGCGTCATCATCGATACATCGTTGTTGGCGAGACCGAAATACACCAGAACCCCGGCGAGAATACCGAGAATGGTGCTGGGGACAGCCTTGGTTAACTTGGGTACCAGCAGCGCGACAACCACCGTCGCCAAGCCGACGGCAATGCTGCGCATATCCCATAGTTCCGGGGAAAATGCTGCTTTCCACCATGTAATATCTGGGGAGGCGCCGACAAACCTCGGTATCTGGCTGCCGATAATGATGAGGCCGACGCCGCTCAAATAACCGCTGACCACAGTGTAGGGGATGTATTTAATCATCCGACCAACCCCGAGAAAGCCGATAAATATCTGGATCAGGCCGGTTAAAATGCTGAGCACAGTCAGTAGCAGGACAATGCTCGTTGGGGTGACACCCTGTTTCACCAGTTCGATGGCGAAAGCGGAGAGTACTGCCGCAGCGGGCGCGCACGGCGCACTGATCAGCCGGTCGGTGCCGCCAAAGGTGGGGGCAATCAACCCCAGCGCGGCTGCGCCGAGGATACCGGCCAGTGCCCCGAAGACTGCGTACTGCGGGCTGATCGCCGAATAAATTGTGACACCGAAAGCCACTGCCGCCGGTAAAGCGACCAGCATGGATGCCAGCCCTCCCCAGAAATCTCCGGGTACTTTAAATTTGTGTGGCAGTGTTGGCATGGAAATCATGTTTATTTTAAGCTGGGCGAACCATAATCAAAAGTGGGAGGCTATCTTCTCGTAGGTTGGGCAAAGCGTAGCGTGCCCAACATTAATAATGATGCCTTTGATCGTTGGGCACGCTACGCTTTGCCCAACCTACGCACTGAACTTTAAAGGCTCCCTGCAGCATGAATAGCCCCTACCCAGCAATTTATTTTTTCTTCATCGCGGCTTCAATTTGTGTGCACAGTGTCTTCAGAATCTTGATGCGCGCAAAATTTTTGTCGTTGGCTTCCACCAGCGTCCACGGCGAAATTTCGGTGCTGGTCCTGTCCACCATATCGCATACGGCGTGCTCATATTCATCCCATTTTTTGCGGTTGCGCCAGTCTTCCTCGGTGATTTTGAAGCGCTTGAAGCCGATTTTTTCGCGCTCCTTGAAACGTCTGAGCTGCTCATCCTTGCTGATGGAGAGCCAGAATTTGACCACTATTATGTTGTGGCGCACCAGTTGCGCCTCGAAATCGTTGATCTCGCTGTAGGCGCGCATCCAATCGGCTTTCGAGCAAAAGCCTTCGACGCGTTCGACCAATACGCGCCCATACCATGAGCGATCAAAAATCGTCACCCCGCCCCGCCTCGGAACATGCCGCCAGAAGCGCCACAGGTAAGGCTGCGCGCGTTCTTCCTCGGTGGGTGCCGCAATCGGAACAACATTGTAATAACGTGCATCCAGTGCTCCGGTGATGCGGCGGATGGCTCCGCCTTTTCCGGCGGCATCGTTGCCTTCGAACATGGCGATCACGGTGATGTCCTTGAATTTCGGGCTGCGCGTCAACATGGCAAGCTTGCCCTGATATTTTTCCAACTCGGCCTGGTAGGTTTTTTTGTCGGTTTTCTGGCTCAGGTCGAGCGTTTTCAAAACATCAAGCTGGTCGATGGAAGGAAGCGGCGGCGGCGCATGCACCTCCGTGGTTTTCTTGCTTGCCTCCTCCAGACGCTTGGTAATGGCATCGAGAATCACTTTGCCCACGGTCAGGCTGCGGTAGCGCGCATCAAAGCCTTCCACGATAGTCCACGGCGCCTCGGCAGTGCTGGTATGCCGGATCACGCTTTCATGCACGACGCGGAACCTGTCGTACAACTTGAAATGCGCCCAGTCACGGTCGGTGACACGCCAGCGGGTTTTCGGATCTTTCTCAAGGACTTTCAGACGTTTTTCCTGCTTATCCTTGGATAAATGCATCCAGAATTTGAGAACCAGCGCACCTTCATCGGTCAGCATTTTTTCCAGGCGTTTGGCACGTTCCAGACTCTGGTCAAGGTCGGCCGTTTTGGTGCGGCCCATCACGCGGTTAAGGATCGGCCAAGTGTACCAAGAGCCGAGAAACACGCCGATTCTGCCTTTCGGCGGCAAAGCGCGCCAGAAGCGCCACATCATCGGGCGATCCAGCTCCTCATCGGATGGCTCGCCCATGCCGTGAGTTTGGACAAAGCGCGGGTCCATCCATTCGTTGAGCAGGTTGACAGTCTCGCCGCGCCCCGCGCCATCCACGCCGCCGATCAAAACAATAACCGGGAATTTGGCCAGTTTTGCCAAGTCCAGTTGAGCTTCCAGCAACGCCTCGCGCAATTTTGGCACTTCCTCGTCATAAGTATCCTTGTCTATCTTGTGGCCGAGTTCTGCAGATTCAAACATGATGCCCTCCCAGGTTTATAAAAATACTCTCACAAAAAATCTGGTGTAATGACCAAGCGCAAGGTAGCTCTTGCCGAGTCTTCGCGTTCGCGGCAGTTGAACCACCACAGCGCGCCTTTTTTGATGCTTAGCGAATAATCGCTGCAACCCAGCAGTTGCGCTGCAATTTCACCCAGAGTCGGCTGATGCCCGACTACCAGTACCGTGTCATCCACATCCGGCCATTGTGCCGCGCGCAACACAGCTTGCGCAGAGGCTCCGGGGGCGACGGCGGGAGATGTGGTGAAATGGTCGGTAAGGGCGGCAGCTGTTTGCTGGGTGCGGGTTGCCGGGCTAACCAGAATGCGGGGATTAGCAGGCAAATGCTGATGAAGAAAAGCCGCAATTTTCTCTGCCTGCTTAACCCCCTTTGCGGTCAGTTTGCGATCATGGTCGGGGGTGCCATCCACCGCTTCCGCATGCCGCCACAAAATCAGATTCATCAAGACCTCCCGAATATTGTATTTTGTTCGTAAGCATATACCGTATAAGCCGTTTTCACCACTTTAATACGAGAGGCGTGGTATTGAAAGTATTGAAATTTCCCGTTCGCGGTGAGCGGCATGATCGGGCTATCGTTGCCACAGAGGCAGGGGGAACGATACAGGTTTACGGCGATTTGGTATTCGATGATTTGGTATTCGATTTTGAAATGGAATCGGCTGACGAACCGGCGAGATTTCCGATCAACGCGCTTTGGGCGCATTTTGGCGCGGCGCGGCGCGGGTCTTTGCGCCGGTAATGCCCTTCGCCATCCATCTCCCACGCCTTGCAATTGTCTTGCAGGTAAACCTTGAGCCCCTCGTCAATCACGCGCTTCTTGAGTTTTTTGTCGAGCACCGGAAAGCAAACCTCGATGCGGCGGAAAAAATTCCGATCCATCCAGTCCGCGCTGGCGAGATAGACATCATGCTTTAAATTATTGCCGAAGTAAAAGATGCGCGTGTGTTCCAGAAAACGCCCCACTACCGATCGCACGCGGATGTTCTCGGACAAACCGGGCACGCCGGGGCGCAACGCGCACACGCCGCGCACGATGAGATCCACCTTCACACCGGCTTTGGATGCATCGTACAGAGCCATGATGGTTTCCGGTTCCAGTAGCGCATTCATCTTGGCGATGATGTGGGCGCGCTTGCCCGCCTGGGCGAGCCGGATTTCATTCTGGATGGCGCGCAGAATTTCGCTGTGCAGCGTAAACGGCGACTGCCACAGGTGATTCAGTTTATGCGCCTTGCCGAGGCTGGTGAGCTGGTTGAACACCTCGTTTGCGTCCGCGCAAACCTCCTCGTTGCTGGTGAACAAGCCGAAATCGGTATAGAGCCGCGCGGTGCGCGGGTGGTAGTTGCCGGTGCCGAGATGCACATAGCGGCGCAACTTGCCGTCCTCGCGGCGCACCACCATCAGCATCTTGGCGTGTGTCTTGTGGCCGACCACGCCGTACACCACATGCGCGCCGACCTCTTCCAGCTTGCGCGCCCAGTTGATGTTGGCTTCCTCGTCGAAGCGCGCCAGCAGCTCCACCACCACGGTCACTTCCTTGCCGAGCTGGGTGGCCGCGATCAGCGCATCCATCAGCTCGGAATCGACGCCGGTGCGGTACACCGTCTGCTTGATGGCGACCACATTGGGGTCGGTGGATGCCTGCTGGATGAAGTCGATGATCGGCTTGAACGACTGGTAGGGATGGTGCAGCAGCACGTCGCCCTTGCGGATCACCTTGAACATGTCCGCACCCTTTTTTTGCAGTACGCCGGGCACGCCGGGTGTAAAGGCCGGAAACTTCAGATCGTCGCGCGCCACGCGGCCGGGAATATCCATCAGGCGCACCAGATTTACCGGCCCGTCCACGCGATACAGGTCTTCCGGCGCAAGCTCGAATTGCTGCAACAGGTACTCGGCCACTGGTTGCGAGCAGTTGCCGGTAACCTCCAGCCGCACCGCGTCGCCGAAGTGCCGGTGCGGCAATTCGCCCTGCAATTTGGTGCGCAAATTCTTCACTTCCTCGTCGTCCACAAACAAGTTGCTGTTGCGCGTCACGCGAAACTGGTGGCAGCTTATTACCTCCATGCCGCCGAACAGCTCGCCGACAAGGGCATGCATGATGGAAGAGAGGAACACGAAATCGTGCGCTCCGCCGCTGATTTCTGGCGGCAACTGGATAGTGCGCGGCAACACGCGCGGCGCTTGCACGATGGCCTTGGCGGAATTGCGCCCGAAAGCGTCCTTGCCTTGCAACTCCACCGCGAAATTTAGGCTCTTGTTGAGCACGCGCGGAAACGGGTGCGACGGGTCGAGCCCGATCGGGGTCAGCACCGGCTTTACCTCATTGAAGAAAAATTCCCGCACCCATGCACGTTGCGCATCGTTCCAGATAGTGCGGCGCAGGAAACGGATACCTTGCTTATCGAGGGCGGGCAGAATGTCTTCGTTGAGCACCTGATACTGGCGTGTGATGAGCAGATGCGCCTGCTCGCGCACCAGCTTGAGCGCCTGTTTGGCGGTCATGCCATCGGCACCGGCAGCGACGCCGCCCAACTTGATTTGCTCCTTGAGTCCCGCCACGCGTATCTCGAAAAATTCGTCGAGGTTGCTGCTGACGATGCACAGGTATTTCAGCCGTTCCAGTATGGGAACATTTGCGTCTTCGGCCTGCGCCAGCACGCGCCGGTTAAACTCGAGTTGCCCGAGTTCCCGGTTTAAAAATTGTTGTGGGATAAATTTTTTAGACAAGGCAGGCGGCTATCAGTGCCTTGGAGGAGTATATCCTTGCGGCATTTGCGCGCCATCGCCAAAGAAGTAATTTTCCATTTGCGCGGCAAGAAACTTGCGCGCCTGCAAATCGGAGAGATTGAGGCGATTTTCATTCACCAGCATGGTCTGGAACTTGATCCAGCCCTGCCATGCCTCTTTGGAAACATTTTCAAAAACCCGCTGGCCCAGCGGGCCGGGGTAAGTCGGGCGATCCAGCCCCTCGGCTTCGCGCCCCAGTTTTACGCATTGCACCATTCTTGCCATGTTGTAAATCTCCTTGTGGATAATCGAGTTTTGTAATTATGACACCACAGCGATTTTTTTGCTCATACCGGGCTGGTGATGGGTGCATTTGAAAGTGGTGGACGGATAGCGGTTTTCACCCCTCTCCCCTTGCGGGATAACCAGCGACTTGGCTGCGGTCGTTTGCAGCCTAGTCGAATGGCTAGTTGTTTCACCCAGAGGGGTTGGGGGAGAGGGGTGATTCAGTTGCTGCTGCCAAGACAGTCGCCAACACGCCATCCAAATTACTTATGATCTCGTTATTCCAGAACCGCATCACTTTGAACCCTTGCTCACGCAGCCATGCATCCCGTCTTTTATCATGGGGCGAATCGTTATGTTGTCCGCCGTCAGCCTCCACAATAAGGCGTGCTCCAAAATGCACGAAATCAACCACGTAAGGGTCAATCGGTTGCTGGCGTCTGAATTTTTCGCCATTCAGCCGATGTGCCCGCAACTGTCGCCACAGTTTGTTCTCGCTTTCGGTCATATTGCATCGCAAGTGCTTGGCGAATTCCCGTTGCTCCATTACCCCCTCTCCCCAACCCCTCTCCCGCAAGGGGAGAGGGGCTTTTGCTTGTTGTCCACCACTTTCGAATGCACCCGCTGGTGATGATGGCTCGTGAGCTTACGCAAGCGTGATCCATGCTCAACGCTCCCACCCATGAACCTCAAGCTGGCAATGGATTTTCCAATTCTATTTTGGGGCGACAATAATCATGTAAGGTGCATTTCACGCACCAACAAATGATGGTGCGCGGGGCGCACCCTGCGGCGAAGTTCATCAGATTTGTAGCCCGGATGCAGCGATAACGGAATCCGGGGCATCCGCGCTCCCACGGATTACACTGCGCTTCATCCGGGCTGTTGGTTCAGACTCATCCCGTTCCGGATTCAATTCGGGCGGAAAATGGTGGCTGTGATCTTTCCCACAAGTGTGTGGGGGACCCGGAGCTTTGTGGCTAATTAGATCCAATCAAGCGGCGATTACCGCTCCAAGTTTAATTCTACCTCGGTGTTGTCGCCCTTGCGCACCGACACCTTTTCGGTAACCATCTTGTAGCCCTCCAGCTTCACGCTGATCGCGTGTACGCCGGGTTCCATTTCCATGCGTAGCGGGGCCATCCCGTAATACACACCATCCAGATAAACTTTGGCGCGCTGCGGGTTGGTCTTGACCTGCAGCAAGCCGGCGGTGGCGCTGGCTTGCGGCGTATACGCGGGAGGTGGCATCGCGCTGCCCGGTTGCGCGCCATATGCGGATGGAGCCGCCAGTGCGGGTTTGGCGGCAGTGGGGGCGACATAGACCGTCACGCCCGGAATGGGTTTGGTGCCCGGCGTCAGATTGAACAACTCGGAACGGGAAGCCATCAGCGATGAACTGATCGCCTCCACCGTCTTATTGCTGACAATGCGCAACTCCTTGTTCAAATAGTCGAGCACATCTTCCTTGTTGTTGCCGGAAACACCCGCAAAACGGTCATTTTTTTCCATTACCATACCCGACCATACCACCTTGCCGGATTCGACTTCTTTCAGGGTAGTTTCAATCGCAATGTTGATTTCGTCGCGCTCCTTGACGTTCAGCGTCAAATCATTGATGCCCCCTGACACTTCGAACATGGCATTGCTGGCGTTACTGCCCTCCAACACCTGATAGCCTTCCGAGTCAAACCGCTTTTTAATGGCCGCCGTGACGAGGCTCGAAATTTCCTGATCGAGCAGCAACTGGTCGCCGCTCACGCCGCCAACGCGCTGCGTGGTTATCCCCAGCAAGCGCGGATTGCCCGACTTGCGCTGATCGGCATACTTGTTGACACGCAAGGTGGCGGCATACTTAACCAGCGGGCCGGTACTACCCCTAGTTTCTTTTTTGCCAGTTGTAGTGCTAATCGGGGTATTCGTGCCGTCGCCGCCATTAAACCAGCCGGTAACGGAATCCTTGGCATTCTTGACGGAAGAACAACCGGCAACAGCAAATAACAGCACAAGCAGCGCGGCATGCCGCAACAATCGAATCATAGGCTTCACCTTAAACAATTAAAATATTCAAGCGTAAATTTCACGCTTGAACTTGATTACATGCACACTCCGACCATTATATGTGAACTCTGCCATCAAAAAATGCTGGATGTTGCCATACATTTGGTGGAACCAGCGATGCGTTCCGCTTGCTGGCCACAAGCATTACCACAATGCGGCATTATTCAGCCCAGCACCTTTAACAAAGTTACCAGCAAAGCAATCTGGCCTGCTGCGATACCCAGCATCCACTTCACCAACTCGGTTTTAAGTTCGGCAATACGCAAATCCAAATCAGCCTTTGTCACAAGCCGCTCATTAATCAAATCAGCAACCGTTTCTGCCTGAACTTCGGCTTGTTCTTCGGTAAAGCCCACAGCTTTCATTTTTTTGATGTACGCATGCGTATCAAAAATAGCGGTGCTCATTTTTATATCCTTAAATATCAGATTGCCGAATGTCGGCAGTGTAGCAAACTTTCTCTAGCTGTAAACAAAAAACAGGGGAGGCCGAGCCTCCCCCCGAAAACCGGGAAAACCGCGAAAACCGGGGAGACCCTATTGCCCCCTATTGCCCACCTATTGTCCACCATTATTTGATTATCCCTACTATTATTTCTGCAACGTAACAATCAGCGAGTTTCCTTAGCGGGCAGGTGCGAGATCGCCGAGCGCATCCAAAAGCGGCTCGAGGAATTTCTCGTAAGGCCGCCAGCGTTCCACCGACGATTTGTATATCGGCTGGCGCACCTGCGTCACGCTTGCCGTGCGCACCACGCGTTGGCTCTTGTAAAAATCGAGGCA
>MGWP01000049.1:0-7294 GCA_001801055.1 Gallionellales bacterium GWA2_55_18
CAATAATTTACGCATCGCATTCACCATCGCGGGCGGGCCGTCGAGGTAATAGATGGGGAGCGCCGGATCGTCAATGAATTTCAGGAGCATGGCCTTGCTGATGAACCCGGTTTCCCCATGCCACTCGCGGCTGGATTCTTCCTCGACATAGTAAATGAACATCACATACGCCTCAATAATACTCGCGCCCCGCGTCCACACCCTGAACCTTGAATGTCCTGGTTGCCATGCAGGCCGGATAGCGACGAACTCGAATCCGGAAATTCTGTTCAAAAAAACCGAGTCCCTTCAAAAGTCCCCGCAGAAAGGAAAAATGGGCTAGACCGTTTCCAATCTAACCCATTGAATTTGCGGCGCACCCGACATGATGAATATGCATCTGACGGCGTTTGAGGCCAAATGGGACAAGGACTATCCGCCCATCAGCCAAAGCTGGCGGCGCAACTGGGCGCGCGTCACGCCGTTCTTCGACTATTCGGATGTTTTTACCAGTTTGAAATGACCTGTTTTTACTACTCTGTTCCACGTTTGATTGGCTATCCAAGCTGTTATCTTGGCATTGTCTTGACGAATCGTGATTAATGCGGTGCGCGCAACAACTAGCACAAGGGAAAAGCATCATGTCATCAGCAGCCAAAATTCGTTTAGTCGGCAACGATAGCGAAGAATACATTGCCGAATCTCAGGCCATTCAGGAAACGCGTGCGCGCATTGAAGCCGAGACCCAAGCCGATCTTTCCGCCCAGGCGCGTGCCCGTGCTGAGGCGCATGCTCGCGCGATAGCCCAGGCACGAGCACGGGCCGAAGCAGAGTTAACCGCACAGGTTGAGTCGAAGTGTCAGGATGAGATGAGGCTCGCCGAGGTGGCCCAACTCAAACTCGAGATAGAGAAAAAGCTGGCTCAGGAATTACAAATAAAGCTGGCCTGCGAATTGCGTTTTCAGGAAGAAAGTCAGGCAAGGCTGCGTGCCGAACAACAAGCGCAAGACGAACTGAACCGGCGTTTGCAACAGGAACAGGTCGCGCGCGCCGCCGCCGAGAGCAAAGCCAAGGCGGAACGTGAACTGGCGGCATTGCTTGAGCAGCAGCACGAAGCGGAAAATGAGGCGCAGTCACGCGCCGAAAATGAAATCCACGCCATCAAGAAGACCATCGCCGAGATCGTGGGCAGCACCGAACAAGCCAGCGCTGAGCGCTACGCGGCTGAACAGGCGCAAAAAAAATATGCGGAAGGAAGGCTGGAACTGGAATCCCGGCTACGCGATATGGCTGCTGACCGGGCAAAAAGCGAGGCCGAAGAAGCGCATTCGGTGAAAAAGCGGGTAGATGCCGAGCAACACGAATTGGCGCAGTTGAGCAAACGCGTCGAGGCCGAACAGCGTGCCGCCCAAGCAGCAGAGAATCGCACCAAGCTGGAACAGGCAGCGGCCAATCTAGCTCAGGAAAAGGAATTGGCAGAGCAGGCGATTACGCGAGCTATACAGGAGAAATCTCGCAAAGAGCAGGACGTCATCACGCTGGTTAAAGCCAGACTCAAGGCAGAACAGGCTGTAATTGAAGCGGAAGATGCGCGTATATGTGCCGAATCGCTTGCGCTATGCGAAGTCGAAGAACGGCTTGCAGCCGAGCGTGATGCCGAGCAGACTGCTCTGGCACGCTCGTCGGCGGACCGGGCTGCTAAGGAATTTGCCGCGCAACGCAAACTTTCCGAGGAACAGGCCAGAACCGATGCCGAAGCGCGCGAACGAAACGAACGCGAGGCTTATCGAGCGGCAAAGCAACGCGCCGAAGCGGAGGCAATTGCGCGCATTGAAGCCGAGCATAAGCTCAAAGCCGAGCAGGAAGCAGGCGCATTATTGCAATCCCAGGCCGAGGCCGACAGAAAAGCATTACAGCAACAAGAGGAAACCAACGCTTTGTTGCGTCAGTTTGAACAAGAAGCGAAAGACCGCTTGACTACCGAAACAATGGCCAATCAGGCTGCTTCGCACAAGCTGCAAGCCGAACGCGACTTAACTGTGCTTGCGCAGCAACGCGCCGAAGCGGAATTACAGGCTGCGCGTCAGATGGAAATCAAATTGCAGGCTGAAGCACGGGCGATTACTGCAGCAAATGAACGCGCAGCAGCAGCACAAGAGGCATTGCGCGTCGCACGGGAAAATATCGAATGCGAGAATGCGCTGCTGAAAATTGAACGGGATCGCGTTCAGGCAGAACGTCAGGCGGAACGGGCGCTGTTGGAAAAATTGCAAGCACAGAATACCGCGTTGCAATTCGCACAGTTACGCTCTGAGGCTTTATTGAACGAACGCTTGGCAATAGAACGGAATCTGGCTGCCGAACATGCTGAAGCCGCAGCGGCACAGCAAAATGCTCGCGCTCTTGATGAAGCGACTATTGCGGCGAGGCAACGTGCAAATATAGAGAACGATGCGCATCGCGTTGCCGAAGCGCAAATTGAAACCGAGTTGCGCGCAATCGCCGAAATCGAAGCGCGCATGACTGCCGAATTGCGCGCCATTGATGCGGATAACGAGCGCATCGAACTTGAGGTTCGCGCCAGGGAAATCGCCGAAACAACAGAACGGTTAAACGCTCAGGCCGTCCAAACCGCTCGCGATCTGGAACAGGCAGCATTGCGTGCCCTGAACATGGCAAATGCCCGCGTGGAGGCTGAAAATAAAGCGCTCAAGGCGGAGGAGGAGAGGGTTCATGCCGAGGAGCTTGCGGTCGTTGCTTTCCAAAAAAGGACTGTTGCCGCAAAGGCTGCCCGAGATGAAGTAATGGTACGCGCGGAGAATATGGCGAAACTGCGCATCGAAGAAGAAAATAAGGCTGCCGAGATAGAGCGGGAGCATATTCGCTGTGAAGCGCTGGCGGCGATTGCCGCCCGCAAACGCAGCGAGGCGGCCGAGTGCGCCAGACTGGCAGCCGGACAACGTGAGCAGGCCGAAAATCAATTGCTTGAACAGGAACAATATCACCTCAATCGGGAGCGCGAATTGCTGGTACAGCAGCAGATGAGATTGGAAGCAGAACAGCGTGTGCTTGTCGAAATTGAGATGTGTGTACAGGCAGAAATGCAAGCCGGTGCGGCTGCAAAAGCGCGTGAAATTGCCGAGCAGCGAACCCGCGAAGCAGCTCAAACCAAAGCGATGCTGGACTGCGAAGCAGCGCAGGCCGCACAGCAACGTGCCGAATTAAAAGAGCAGGAAAACGTGCTGTTGCGCGCGCAAATCGAGCAGTCATACGCCGAAGTGACGGCACATCAATTGATGGCGCGGCTGCGCAAGAACAAGCGGACTGTCCGGCTGACGAAAGCTGCCATACTGGCTTCTGCCATATCATTCATCGGGCTCTCGCTTTCCGTGTTTCATGCCCAAGAAGAAGTTATCGTGCAGCCTGCTGCAGTTAATCAACCACTTAGCGCTACCACAAAGCAGGCCGGCAAGGATGTGATTGCCATCGCTCAGGCCGGGTTAGAAATCGAGCAAATCAAACCGGTCTCATATTTGGTTTTGGGCGGTCTGAAGATGACCGACCAACTTGGGCAAAAAAACTAAGCTTTCCGCAGCGCATTGGCTTGCTCGGGTTAATCGAGCGCTGCGCGTCTGTGGTCTGCTGGCCCCACAAGAAAAAAAGAGGTGATAAATGGCGGTTATCGCCGTGTTTAATCAAAAAGGTGGCGTAGGCAAAACCACTACCTGTTTGAATATCACTGCTGCGCTGGACATCGCGCAGCAGTGCCCCATTGCACTGGACCTGGATCCTCAGGCGCATCTGACCCTATCCAGCGGAATCAAGGGGATTCCACCGGACAGCGGCATGACCGCATTTTTCAAACATAAAACGCCGCTTGACAGCTTATTGCGTGGAACGCCGCGCGGCTGGCAAATCATCCCCTCCTCGCTCGAACTGGCCAAGATAGATGCCCTGTATGGCAGCGATGCGAAGGCGGCAACCCTGCTCAAGCACGGCCTGCGTGAAGAATTGGCGCTTACCGGCGCCCCAATCCTGATCGACTGCTGCCCGATGCTGGGCGTGTTGACGTTGAATGCTTTATTAGCCACTGATCGGGTGCTGATTCCGGTGTCGGCAGATTTTCTTTCGCTGCAAGGTGTGCATCGTTTGGATAGCGCACTTGATGTACTGGAAAAAAAATTGCAGCGCAGTTTCGAGCGGCGCATCGTCATTACGCGCTTCGATTCGCGCCGCAAACTTTCCTACGATATCTACGACAAGCTCAAGGAACGCTACGGAGCATTGGTCTGTAATACGCGCATCGGCGAGAACGTCTCGCTGGCGACCAGTCCGATGCATAACAAGGACGTGTTCGATTTTGCGCCACATAGTCCTGGTGCAAAGGACTACATGGCATTGACCAGGGAGCTGCTGGAGAGCGGATTTTTCGCACCCGCCGGCTAATGCCAGGATCAAGCCGCCCATCATCACATATGCCAGATACGCAGGGTGGCGCGATGCAAATCATCCACTTGCAGGGTTTCATGCGGTGTTTGATCGGGTATTGCAAAGGTACTGCTGATGAACAGCGTGCCGGGGCGCATTTCGGCGCGCGCTTTGCGCCAGAGCTTTTCCATCGGTACCGGCGAAAGATAGGCAAACACGATATCGTATTGCGATAAATCGCTGTCCCACAGGCTGCCCCAGCGCACGCAGCAGTTGTGGTAGCCGCCCAGCTTGACTCGCAGCCAGCTCCAGAGAAACGGCAAAGGCGCAGCCTCCACGCCGGCATATAGCCCGTCCGGGCGGACTCTGGCAAGATGCGTCAATATTCCGCCCAAACCGGAGCCCAAATCCATGAAGGTGAAGCCCGAATCAACCTTTGCGGCGGGTAGCAGACATTCCAGGGCATGCCACACTTTGTTACTGGAAAGATACAGTGGCACTTGCGTGCGAAAAGCGCTCCAATACACCAGCAGCAAGGCCAGAAACGCGCCAAGGAAAAGGCCGGGCGGCAATTCGACCGCCAGCATCAGCATCAGGGCTGGCGCAAACATCAACTGGATCAACCACCACCATCTGGCGAGTCCAGCGAAGAAGCTGAATAAGGCAGCGAGCAAACCGCATAGCAGGGCAAATAACAACGGCGAGTCATGCAGCCCGGTAAATTCAGTCGGCAGCAGCACAAGCGCTGCTGCCGCACATTGCAGCATGAGTGCGGTGATGGCAGGCGGGAATTTTTTGAGCATAAACCGCATATTGATGTTGTCATTCATTTAGAGGGAAGTGAACAGTTTGAGCTACGTTGTGGGTCAGGTTTCAACCCGACATATCGGCTGAAGCCCGACCTACATCCCAATGGATAATCTGGGTTTAACACCGATCAGTCGCTGGTAAGTGTATTACTATAATATTGAGTTATCATGGCTTCCTTAGTTTTAATAGTACAGCCTAATTAATGCCCGGAACCAATCACGTTTTGCATATCGAACTGAGCACAAATTGTGCCTCTGATGTCATTGAGCAACTGTCACCCCGGTTAGCCACCCTGACTCACCGCACAGTCACGAGCACATCCGATCTTACCCATGCCTTGCAAGAAAAAAACTGGGCTGCCATCGTATGCGGCAACATCCTGCCGGCAGCCGACACCCTGCATTTGATTTTCGCCAACCTTCCCGGCATGGCTTGCCAGATACGGCTGGATGCGGACAATACACTGCGCCTCCCTTATGTCAGTGAAGGTTGTTTCGCCCTGCTTGGCGTCGTCCCGTTGGAACTTGAGCTGCATCCGGAATTGCTGCTCGACATGCTGCACCCGGAAGATCGCGATACATTCTACAAGAGCATGCAAGAGTCAATCGCACAGCCCACACCCTGGAACTGGGAAGGACGTATCGTGTTACCGCAGGACGGCGAGATCAAATGGGTGAACTTGCGCGCTACACGCCGTGAAACCGATTCGCATGGCACCGTCTGGGAAGGCTTCATGGTCAACATCACCCAGAACAAGCTCGCCCAACAGGAGATAAAAACTTCGCGTCAGCGGCTGCGCGAACTTTCTTCCCATGTAGAAAACATCAAGGAAGAAGAACGGGGGCGCATTGCGCGTGAGATCCATGATGAAATCGGCGTGCTGCTGACCGCCTTGAAAATGGATATGGCCTGGCTGGCGCAACGCTTGCCACAAGGCGGCAGCGCGCTGCACGAAAAGGTTCAAGCCATGTCCGATTTGCTGGATACGGCGGGCTCCTCCGCCAACAACCTGGTGCATAACCTGCGCCCGGCCTTTCTCGATTGCTTTGGCATCGTTGCGGCAATTGAAATCGAGGCCAAGGAATTCACCAAACGCACCGGCATTCCGTGCAAAATCACCAAGTCGGATGACGACATTGAACTACCCGACGAACAATCGATTGCCCTCTTTCGCGTGTTTCAGGAAATACTGAACAACATCATGAAACATGCTGCGGCAAAGCAAGCAAAAATTAGAATTCTCAAGACCGGAGAATACGTTTATCTGGCCGTCTCGGACGATGGCAAAGGCTTTGACAAAACATCGCGCAACAAGCCGCACTCGTTCGGTTTGCGCGGCATTCAGGAGCGCATCAAGCATCTCGGCGGGGGCGTTGAAATCACCAGCGAACCTAGCAAAGGGACACAAATCTCGGTTAGTGTGCCACTCAACGATGCCGGACTCCAGCAAACGTTTTATTTTGACCAAGCCATCAAATGATCAAGATTCTCGTAGTTGATGACCACGCCCTGATCCGCAAAGGGATAAAGCAGTTACTCGAAGACAACCATGACGTGCAAGTGGCCGGGGAAGCTGAATCCGGGATACAGGCCATCAACATGATGCGTAAAAACCACTTCGACCTGGTGTTGCTGGATATTGCCCTGCCGGACAAGCATGGCATGGACGTCCTCAAACAACTCAAGTCGGAACAGCCTGACATCAAAATCATTGTGCTGAGCATGTATCCGGAAGACCAATATGGCGCGCGCACCCTGAAAGCGGGCGCGATGGGCTACATCAACAAACAAAGCGCACCGGAAAAACTGGTTGGTGCGATTCGGCATGTCATCAGCGGCAAAAAATACATCAGCGAAACCCTGGCCGAACAACTGCTGAACAATCTGATCGGCGAATCGCAAGAGTTGCTGCACCAGAGCCTGTCCAACCGCGAATATCAGACCCTGTGTTTAATGTCTTCCGGCAAATCCCTGACAGAGATTTCCGAGATTATGCTGATCAGCCCCAAGACCGTGAGCGTTTATCGCGCGCGCATGCTGGAAAAAATGGGTTTCAGGAACAATGCCGAAGCGGTTC
>MGWP01000049.1:7358-7448 GCA_001801055.1 Gallionellales bacterium GWA2_55_18
TTCAGCGCATCACAGACTCTGCTATCCCCGATAATCTGCAAAATGAGATTCATGGTCATTGACCCATGAATAGAGTCATTGACCCATGAA
>MGWP01000050.1:0-34699 GCA_001801055.1 Gallionellales bacterium GWA2_55_18
TCAAAATTGACCTAAACTTAAGTAAAATCAAACAACTGCCCTAATGGTTTCCATTTGAAATCTCGGGCTAATGGAAAATCTCGGTTAAAACGATAAAGCCAACTCGCGCGCAACTCGGTATTGTCATAACTGTGACCGCCGACAGCATCGGCGTGAAAACGGCGCAGACCAATATCCAGAGTGTTGGACGAGTTCAAGGGCGTGCTTACCCCCAGTTCCAACGCATCGGCAATGGCATCCATACGATAGGCGCGCCGCACACCGAAAACCGGGTCTTTGGCAATAGCTTTGGAATATTCGCGAAGTTCCAGGTTGGGCGTGGTCGTGAAAACTTGATCGCCGAAGTCCCGTAACAGGCTGACATGCAAGGTGCTGTTCAGATCAAGTTTATAGTCGGCCATGACATAGATGCGGTGGCGTTGCCACTCGAATACATCCGCCACGTCTGCCCGGCGTTGTTCCCGGCTGATGCCGACACGCGCGCCGATGCGGTCGGTCAAGCGCTTGCCCGCGATAGCTTCCATTGCCAACAGCCTGCCATCGCGGATAGCGCTGTTATTGAAAGATTGCCGCGTCAGCATGGCGCCAAACTCGATCCACGGCGCAACGTAGCCCGGTACCGGCTGGACGCGGTAGCTGACACCGATATTGGCCGATACCAGGTTGAGATCAGTATATTTGGCGTGTTCCGCCAAGTGCAGCCCACCCCTGAACCGCAGGCCACTGTTGGGCGTGAGTAACATGCTGCGAGTTACCGTCAAGCCAAAATCCAGAATGTTGTCGCCGAAAATATCGTGTGCCGATTCCGCACGGCCAAGATTGTTGTCGTAGCTGGCGGCGAGTTCGGCATCGACATGCGTGGTATCGGCTTGCGCCGCTCCGGTGCAAGCCAACAACCAAACAACTATGCATAACTTGTAGGCATCCATGAAAGTATTGTACTCTGGCCGAAACGGGGGCTACCTGATGGTTAATTAACATGGCTGATGATATGGACGAAACCCGCCGCATCTTTCTGTTGCGCGTGCTTGCTGCGGGATTATTCGCGGTATCTCCGTTGGCGCGTGCCGACCTGCTCGGCAATGTGCCACACGAACTTCCCGCCGGGAAGTCCATTTACAGCCTGCAAGGCAGCCTGCGCATCAACGGACAAGTTGCCACAACCGATACTGTCATCGGCAACAACGACACGCTGGTTACCAGTGCTGGCAGCCAAGCGATTTTCGTGGTCGGCAAGGATGCCTTCATGTTGCGCGAGAATAGCGAATTGCAGCTTTCCGGCGACAATTTGCTGGTCGACGGACTCAGGCTCGTCACCGGCGCGCTGCTCTCGGTGTTCGGCAAAAGCCGCCATCGCATCGAAACTCCCACGGCCACTATCGGTATTCGCGGTACCGGGTTATATGTCGAGTCACAGCCGGATTTGACTTATGTGTGCACTTGTTACGGCACCACGGATATCGGCGTGGCCGCCGATCCCGGCAAAACCGAGACCATAGAATCCAAACATCACGATGCACCGCGTTATGTGACGGTTGATGGCAGGATAAATCCGGCACCCATGTTCAACCACACTGACGAAGAACTCATGCTGATCGAAGCACTGGTGGGTAGAACCGCACCGTTCGCGCTGTTCGATGATAGTTACGGTGGGCCGAAGCGTTACTGATTGAACTATGCGGGCGTTTGCAGCCTGCTCCTGTACTTGGTGCAGGTATAATCGCGGCTTACTTTCAGGAACACCATGGATATCGCACTGCTACTTAAAGCCGCCATTCTCGGCATCGTCGAGGGCCTCACCGAATTCCTGCCTATCTCCAGCACCGGCCACCTGATCCTGGCGGGCGACCTGCTCGACTTCAACGATGAGAAGGGCAAGGTGTTCGAGATCGTAATTCAGTTCGCCGCAATTTTGGCGGTGTGCTGGGAATACCGCGCGAAGATCGCCTCCGTAGTGAGCGGCCTGCCGCGCGAACAAGCAGCGCAACGCTTTGCCGCCAATCTCTGCGTCGCTTTCATGCCCGCCGCCGTACTGGGGTTGTTGTTCGCCAGCAAGATAAAGCAGTATCTGTTTTCTCCGGTGCCGGTGGCGCTGGCTTTCATCGTCGGCGGTATTTTTATCCTGTGGGCGGAAAAACGCGACCACAAAATCACTGTCGAATCGGTGGACGACATGGGCTGGAAGGATGCGCTGAAGGTGGGCTGCGCGCAAGCGCTGGCGCTGATTCCCGGCATGTCGCGCTCCGGAGCCACGATTATCGGGGGGTTGCTCTTCGGGCTGTCGCGCAAGGCGGCGACGGAATTTTCATTCTTTCTCGCCATTCCCACGCTGACCGCCGCCACAGTTTATGAAGTGGTTAAATACCGCCACCTGTTTCACGCGGAAGACATCGGCATGTTCGTAGCGGGCGGGATTACCTCGTTTATCAGTGCCTTTCTGTGTGTGCGCTGGCTGCTGCGTTACATCAGCCACCACGATTTCACGGTGTTCGCCTGGTACCGCATCGTGTTCGGGCTGGTAGTGCTGGGCACGGCGTACAGCGGCATGGTGAACTGGTCGGTGGCATAATTGCATTGCTGATAAAAAAAGCCGCTGGTGTTATTCGGCGGCTTTTTCGTTTTAATCACGGTTTTATTCAGCCCAGTGCAAACAGACGAAGTGCTGTTCCAAAGCATAATGAAATCAGCAACTGCTGGTGATTAAGATTTGCCGCGACATTGGCATTCCAGAACCCATGGAGTTCTGGCACTACGCTCAAGCGGCACGGCACAAAAGTGCGCCGCCCCTCGGCTCCAGGTAAGCAAAAAATATTAGTCACACAACCCAATCGGCGTTTCCGTGCCCGATACCATCGCCACCTCAGGCAGTTCATCATCCCCAAGCGGCAGCGCAGTTTCAATCTGGTGTTGCAGGACACGCAGATCGGCTTCCGACGCATCTTTGCCCTGTGCGTTACGCAAGCCGACGCGTTCGCGCAACGTGGCGTGATCGACCTGAATATCCAGTATATGGAACGACACCCCACGCCGTTGTGCGATTTCGCGCAGCAGGTCGCGTTGCCAGCGTTCCAGGAAAGCGGCATCGACGATCACTTGCCAGCCGACCTCCAGCAACCCGCCCGCCAGTTGCGCAAGATGCGCATAGGTGCGACGGCTGGTTTCCTGCGTATATAGCCCCTCGTTGATCGCGCCGCCGCTACACGCCAACGCGTCGAGTCCGACCAAGCGTTTGCGCTCGACATCAGAGCGCAGGCGGATCATGCCGCGCTTCTCCAGCAGCGACTGGGTAAGCGTGGTCTTGCCGGAGCCGGACAGGCCGTGTGTGATCCAGAGTTGCGCCGGGGCATCCTGAGCCAGTTGTTCGGCCAGTTGCAGGTAAGCGCCAACTTCGGCGGCACTGCCCGGCACGGCGCGCAGTGCGGCGACTTTGGCGCGCACCACGGCGCGGTACACGGCGTAATAACGCAGCAGCGCCACACCGCCGTAATCGCCGCTGGCTTCCAGCCACGCATTCAGGAAGCGCACTGCCAGGTCGCGGTGTTCGCGATACAGCAAATCCATGAAACAGAATGCGACTTCCGAGATGACGTCGATCCAGCGCAAGGCCGGACTGAATTCGATGCAGTCGAAGATCAGCAACTCGCCGTTCACCCAGGCCAGGTTGCCCAGATGCAGGTCACCATGGCATTCGCGAATCCACCCGGTGCGCTTGCGTTCGCGCATCAACGGTGTGAGGCGCTCATGTTCGACCATGCTCCAAGTGCGCAGTTTTTCCAGCAGCCGGATTTCTGCCGGATCGTCCAGCCGCTCAGCCAGCAGCCGGAAATTATCCCTGACCAGCTGGGCTATTGCGCCCGGCTCGCCCCACGGGCTATCGGGCGAAGCGCTGGGGCATTCGTCGAGATGGAAGCGGGCCAGCCGCGCGGCGAGCGTGTCTATCTGCACGGCACCCAACTCGCCGCGTTCGTCCAGATGATCCAGCGTAGCATCGAGCGAGAACTGGCGCATCTTCACGGCGTATTCGATGGCTTCGCGCTGTTTGTTTTCAGTTGGTTTGTCTAGATGCGGCACACCGTTAATTTTCGGCATATCGGGGCTGCCGGTGATGGCGATTACGCCGAGATACAGCTCGGGTGCCAACCGTCGGTTCAAACGCACTTCATCGGCACAGGCCTGCTGCCGGAGCGCCAGCGTGCTGAAATCCAGAAATCCCAGGTTCACCGGTTTCTTGATCTTGTAGGCGTATTCGCCAGTGAGCAGCACCCAGGAGATATGCGTTTCGATCAACTCGATTTGCGTTATCGCATGGCCGTAACAGGCCGGGTCAAACAAGGCGCGGATCAGCGGCGGAAGGTTTTTGTGGTTCGTTGTTGGCGTGTGGGACTGCATCGCCATTCGTCCTACTTTGCGCCGATTCCCGTCGGCTTGCCGTCAATGCTTTGCTGATTTCTTTCTTCCCAATACTTCCGTATTCCTTCGGGGCCTTTATTTTCAGCCCACTTTTCCAGTTGATCCCGTTCGGCCTTGAAATCAAACAACGGTACTGCCCATCCGCAGGATGTTTGCACCAGGTCAATCGAGACATCAATAATCTGGCGCGCGCCGGGAATTCCCATGAAGAAGGGGATAAGGCATTCCCACTCAGCATCGCGCGGGTGAAAAACTTGTGCTTGCCCATACAGGCGCAGGATCAGCGGCGCTCCTTCGAATGAGCAGAACATCAGCGTGATGCGATTGTTTTCAAGCAGGTGCGCCGCCGTCTCGTTGCCGCTTCCGGTGAGGTTGAGCCAGACGACGCGGTTTGCCGAAACGATGCGCAGTGTATCCATCCCTTTCGGCGACACGTTCACCCGGCCATCGCTGGCTGCAGTGCCTACAAAGAATATTTTCTGTCGCCGGATGAAATCGGACAGGTCATCGGTTAATTGTGAATATTGTTTAGCCATGGTGTGTTCTATGGGCGTGTTCGATTACCGCCCCGCGACCGTCATGCCTTCCACCAGAATCGAGCCGCATTGCCGCGAACCCTGCACCAGTATGTCATTGCCTACCGCGACGATATTGCGGAACATGTCCTTCAAATTTCCGGCGATGGTGATCTCCTGCACCGGATACTGAATCTCGCCGTGCTCCACCCAGAAGCCCGCCGCACCGCGCGAATAATCGCCGGTCACGTTATTTACGCCGCTACCCAGCAGCTCGGTGACCAGCAGCCCACGCGACATGGTTTTCAGCAGTCCGGCGAAATCCAGCTCACCGCCCGATTCACCGGGTCGCCCGCCCGACGGTTTCAGGATCAGGTTGTGGTTTCCGCCCGAATTGCCGGTAGAGCGCATGCCCAGTTTGCGCGCCGAATAACTGCCAAGAAAATAACCGCGCAGCACGCCGTTCTCGACAATGGCGCGGCGCTGCACCCGCACTCCCTCGTCATCGAATGGGCTGGAGGCCAACCCCTTACTGATGTCGGGGATGTCTTCGATGTTGATGTGCGGCGCAAAAACCGGCTTGTCCATGTGGTCGAGCAGGAACGAAGACTTGCGGTACAGGCTGCCACCGCTCACCGCGCCGGTGAAATGTCCCAGCAGGCTCGACGCAATCGGCGCTTCGAACAGCACCGGCACTTGCATGGTGTCGAGCTGGCGTGCGTTCAGGCGGCGCACCGTGCGCTCCGCCGCGATCCGTCCGACCTGTTGCGCATCCTGCAAATCCCCGGCGTCGCGCGCCACGCTGTACCAGTAGTCGCGCTCCATCGCGTCGTCCGCACCGGCGATCACCGCGCAGCTCAGGCTGTGGCGCGAAGAAGGATAGCCGCCGATAAAACCGAGGCTGTTGGCATGCACGAACTGCCCCTCATGCACATTCACCGTCGCGCCTTCCGAATTGCCGATGCGCGCATCCGCGTCCAGCGCGGCCTGTTCGCACCGTTTGGCCAGCTCGATCGCATCATCCACCGGCAGATCCCACGGGTGGTACAGATCCAGGTCGGGCCAGTCGTGCGCCAGCATGTCGGCATCCGGCAAACCCGAGCAATCGTCTTTGGCGGTATAGCGGGCAATCGACAACGCGGCATCCACCGTGTCGCGCACCGCCTGCGGCGAAAAATCCGAGGTGCTGGCGTTGCCGTGCTGCTGGCCGATATAGACGGTGATGCCCAAACCTTTATCGCGGTTGTATTCGATGGTCTCCACCTCGCCGTGGCGCACCGTGACGGCTTGCCCGAAGCCTTCCGATATTTCGGCGGAAGCGGCCGAGGCGCCGCGCTGTTTGGCATATGCCAGCATGTCCTGGGCGATGTTGCGCAATGCATCGGCAGAGTGAGAAAAGCGCGGGGCAGACGAAACTAAAGCATTCATGTAGTGAGCGATGAAATTGTGAAAGGCGTTATCATAGCAGCATCGACTAGCCACACACACAGACATGAATCCGCACAACAAAGACCACGACAAAAACCAACCTCTGCATATTCATCTGGGAGATGACGAAGACGAGCATGATGACGGTGAAGTGGAAGTCATCCCGCCCCAGGCTCGCAACAACGCGACCACACCGGGGCGCTGGCTGCGCAACAAGCCTGTTCCTGCCGAAGGCGAGGAAGAGCTGCCGCCCAGCAAGACCAAGATCAAAAAGCAGATGCACGAATTGCGCGATCTCGGCGAAGAACTGACCGATCTCAGCAAGGATCAACTCGCGCAACTCGACATCCCGGAAAATCTGCGCGATGCGGTACGCGAGATGAAGAACATCAATAAATTTGGCGCGCAACGTCGCCAGCTGCAATACATCGGCAAGCTGATGCGCGATGTCGACCCCGCACCGATCATCGCCAAACTCAACGCATGGAAAGGCTACTCGCAACAGCACACCGCCTATATGCACCAGTTGGAACGCTGGCGCGACCGTTTACTGGAAAGCGATGCCGCGTTGACCGAACTGCTCGCCGACCATCCGCAAACCGATGTGCAGCGCCTGCGCGCACTGATCCGTAATGCGCAAAAAGAGCGCGAAGCTGCCAAGCCCCTAAAGAGTTTTCGCGAAATCTTTCAGGTACTGAAAGAGCTCATCCCTGAACCGGATTGATGTGGGTCGCACAGGCCGGAGGCCACTTCGACAGGCTCAGGACAGGCTTGCGATCTTACTGTGTCACAAAGCGCTGAAGAGCGCATTGCGGCGTTAAAATCAGGCTCAAAATGCTCATTTACTCTATGTAAACTCCGCTTTTTCGCCCGATTTTTCCTTGCACTGCATCCCTTGATCGCTTTGTGACACAGTAAGACTAATCCTTGATGAAACAACTAGCCATTCCACTAAGCTGCCAAAAGACAGCAACCAAGTGGCTGGTTATCCCACACCAAAAGGCTTCGCTCCACCGTGTCATGGCGCACTGACTGGCAAACGTGCTGATTAGATGTATGATGCAAAATAAAATACAAAAAAACACGGGCAATTTAGGAGGCTAATATGAAAAACTTGAATATTGGTGTCAGGCTTGCCGTTGGCTTCGCCACCGTAGTGGGATTATTTGCAGTGACTTTAGTGCTGGTAGGAATGGCGCTTTCCAATCTCACAAAAGATGTCAATCAGATCAAGGAAGAAACCCTGCCGTATGTGCTGATAGTGGAGGAAATGGATCTCAGCCGCTCCGAGGTTCAGCAGTTTCTGACCGATGTTTCAGCCACCCATGACCGGGCTGGCTACAAAGAGTCCGATGAAGCTGCCAAACGCTTTCTGGACGGCGCGGCCAAATTCAAGCAGATGTACCAGCGCGAAAACGATACCAAGAAACTGAAGCAAATGGAAGTTATTGAAGCGCGCTTTAACGCTTTCAACGCCAAAGGGAAGGAAATGGCGGAAGCGTATATCACCAAAGGCCTGGATGCCGGCAATATACTGATGAAAGGCTCCGATACCGAATCCGGATTTGACAAGGAAAGCGAATCGATTTCCGATGCGCTGACAGAATTCCGCGTACAACAAATATCCGAAGCGCACCAAGTTGTTGAAGACACGGCAAACGCCGCCAAATCTGCTACCCGCGTAATGATCATCGGTAGCGCGCTGGCTATATTGCTGGCTGCTGTTTTAGCCTTTTTGATTACCCGATCCGTCACTATCCCGATGGGCATGATGAAATCGACGATAGTAGACATCGGGAAAAACGGCGATTTTACCCGCCGCATCAAGGTAGCCGGCCACGACGAGGTCGGCGAAACAGCGCGTTCGTTCAACGAGCTGATGGGCAATCTGCAAACTGCATTTCGCCAGATACATGACAACATAGACAAGGTATTCGATGCGTCCCGCGCCTTGTCTTCATCCTCCCAGCAGGTTGCCGCTGCCTCTGCGCATCAAAGCGAAGCCGCATCCGCGATAGCAGCAACAGTGGAGCAGGTTACCGTCAGCATCAATCATGTCGCGGAAAGCGCGCAGGAAGCATTAACGACCTCCCGCAAATCAGGCGACCTGTCCGACCAAGGCAGCAAAATCATTCATAACACCGCCACGGGGATGCAGCAAATTGCCGACACCGTGCGCCAAACGTCCGGCTCTATTGAAAACCTCGGGGAGCAATCCAGCCAAATATCCTCCATTGTCCAGGTCATCAAGGAAATTGCCGAACAGACCAATCTGCTGGCCCTGAATGCCGCCATCGAGGCGGCGCGCGCCGGTGAACAAGGGCGCGGTTTTGCGGTGGTAGCCGACGAAGTGCGCAAGCTGGCGGAACGCACCGCCATCTCCACCAAGGAAATTTCCCAAATGATTGACGCCATCCAGAACACCGCCAGCATCGCGGTTGCCAGCATGTCAAGCGCGGTCACTCAGGTAAGCGGCGGAGCTGCGCTGGCGCAACAGGCGGGCGATGCAATCAATCAGATCAAGGAAGAATCCAATCGTGTAATTGCAACGGTCAGCGGCATTTCCTCCGCATTGGTGGAGCAAAGCAAAGCCAGCAACGATATCTCCGCACATGTTGAAAAAGTGGCGCAAATGACTGAAGAGAACCATGCGGCCACAGAAGCAACAGCCGATGCGGCCAACAACCTCGCGCAACTGGCAGACAGCATGCGCGCTGCAGTAAACCGGTTCAAGGTGTAATTCCATTTCCAAATTGAAAATGCTATTTCAAGGGTGCGTTCCACGCACCATTTGCACTGGTGCGTGGAACGCACCCTACGTGATTATTATTGTTTCAAAATAGAATTGGTATAACACCGGACTAACCGGATTCAAATGCAGGTCTGGCTGCGACCCAACCCGCAACACCAACCCTTTGAGATATGCCTCTTCCGGAAAGCTGAGCAGCAACGGATGGTCGGCACTGGCATGCAGATGATGTAGTCTTATGTCTTTGCTGACAGGAACAACAGCAACGGATTATCCGGGGATGCTTCGAAGCCGAAGCGTCGATAGTAGCCTGCAGCTTGCCCGTCGAGGGCATCAACGAACAGCCCGATGCCGCCAGCCTCAGTATAGATTCGCTGTGCCCGGATCAGTGCATCGACCAGCAGCAATTCGCCGAGGCCTTTGTTCTGATATTGCCTATCGACAGCCAAGCGACCCAGCCGTACTCCAGGAATGCGGCGTGGCAACTTTTTCCGCCATGCTTCCGGTAGGTGATGGTTTTCGAGCTCAGCCAAAGTCAGCGCGTAATAGCCGCAAATTAAATCCGGTGCTTCCTCGCGGGCGGCGACAAAGGTTTTCGATAACCCCTTGTCCTGATGCTGGCGGGCAACCTGCCGCAGCCAGTCGTTCAGTTCCTGACGACCGCAATCGAACCCCTGCCGGTTATGGTTTCCAGCTAAAGGAAGAATCCGCATCGCCTCGCTGGGCCTTCTGGTAGCGCTTCATGGCAGCCTTCAACTTGGCATTTGGCTTGGGCGGATTCTCAATCAATTCGAGCAGCCAGTTCCAGTCGCGCGGCGACAAGCGAATGACATCTGCCCGTTCGATAACAGCCTGCGCCTCCTTCAGTGCCGATTGCACCAGAAATTGATTGACTGTTGCACCCGTCAATTCAGCGGCCCGACACAGTGTTTCATAGACCTCATGGGGGACGCGAGCGCCGATGCGGTCTTGCTTGGCAATGGTGGTTCCCATCATCTCCTCCTTAATAATCAAGGGCAGCAAGTGTACCATTGTCGCCAAAATGACGCCAAATGATTTTCAGATGTTTATGATTGGGTTGGCAGAGATAAAGAGAAAATACTGTACAACTAAGCGGAGCCATTTCTGTACCGATCCGTGAAACCCTGTTTGTCACCTTCGTCCCAGGCAATATGTGCGCCAATAAATGCAGTATTAAATACATTTATTTGTTTGTTTTTAACTGATTGCCAAACGCAAACAATATCAATTGCAAATTACCTGCCAATTGCCATTGACATGTCCTTTCGAGCTATGGATAATACATCCATCGAACAACAGGAGACTTGAGAATATGGAAATAATTAAAAAAATCGCAGTCAAGGTTTGGCAACCTGTGATTGACAAACTCGACAAAAAAATTGAATCGGGATGTTTAAGACGCGATGCCTACATAGGCAAAGTGTTAGCAATTGAATTGGAGCGGCTTGATGAAGAAATAACGCAACCCAATTCCACAGCAGCGCGCGATTTTGTAGCGGCGAAGTTGAATCTGCTCAATCGTAAAGTGGTTACCTTCTCACTGCGAGCTGATCTGATTGATAGGCTGGATAAAATCTGCAACGAAAAGCGAATTGTCCGTGATGCCATCTTTAATCGTATTCTTCTGTTACTGACGGCAACACCACCACAGATTGATCGGCTGCTTCTTTTGGATAGTGATTGGCGAAATACAGTTTGGATGGCGCACGGTTGTGATTGGAGTTTCTTTCCAAACATATTTTATCCACTGGAGCCGAATGTTGATCCGTTCTGGGTAATACGTGAGGGTATCAAGTTAACTAATTCAGCAACTGGCTCGGATAATTCGTTTTATCGGGCTGTGCTGACAGACAAACATTTCAAGAGCGCAGACATTTGGGGCTTGAATTGTTATCTCCCTGACGAGTACGTGCCAAATACACCTGTTAGGCAGAAATTTTTAGACGATTTAGACGATCTATAACAATTATGAGGAGCATAAAATGAGTCATGTCACCAGCAAACATGCAGTCATTCGGGCGCAGCAACGCGGTATTCCGCCGTTCATAGATCAGTTGCTTGATCTATATGGAATGGAGCAGTACGACGGCTGCGGCGGCGTAGTTCTTTATCTGGACAAGGGTAGCATTCGACGCATGGAGCGAGACATGGGACGTGAACCTGTCCGTCGGTTGTCAACATGGCGTAACGCATACAAGGTGAAGAGCAGTCTTGACGGCTGTACGATTACTACCGGACTTCGCAGTGAACGGATTTGGAGGAAATAATGAATTACACAATCGACTCGAATAATTTACTGATAGAACTTCGGCATACTGAGCATGCAATTGATGCTGCGGAGACCTTGATTCAAACACTAAAAGCAAAACAAGCAAGCATAACTAAAATTCTTGATGAAATAACTCGGCCACCCAAAAGGAGTATACGAGAAATACTTGAAGAAGCGAAAGCACACGCCAATCAATCTCATGCCACAACAGAAAAAGTAAAAATCGGTTTTGAAATCCATGGGGAGTTTGTTGAATGCACCAGTTGTTTGGATATTCACCGAAAGTTTCTAAAGAGGATGTGGAAAGATTTTCCTAATCAGCGCGAGGCTATGGCATCAGCAGTTAAAAGGGTTGGAAACAATAGACAGTACATTTCAAAGGAGCGAGAAAATCTCTTTAAGTGGAAAGATGCGTGGTGGGTCAGGAAGCATAGCCGAGAGCTGTCAGATGGCTGGTATTTCGACATCAATGTCACACCAGAACGCATCAAGAGGATCTTGCCAATTATTGTCAGCACCATAGGTCTAAAATGGGACGCAGATGTTGTTATTACTTGGAGTTAAGCCTTGGCTCAATTAGGTAAATTTATTCAGTAAAAAATGAAAGCCGACGAATGTTTCCACAAAAAAGGAAAATATGACCTCACCTCGTGATCTGCTTAAAGGTTTACTGGAATATATCGAAGAGCAAGCAAAAGAAATTGACCCGAGAGGCTATCGCATCTCTGATGCTAAGGGATTCGTACGTCGCAATACTGACTTGGCGGGACTACCCGGCCTTGAGTTTGATCTTCGCCCAGAAGGTGACCACATTTGGTTGCGGCTGGCGCGTATCGAAGCCCATATCCCGCCAGTTGTCCCTGATCTATTCAAGGGCTTATTCAAAATCAGCAATGACCCGTTTGGTGCGCAGCCCTCCTTGGATGAAGGCTATCTAGCGACCTGGATGCGCAGTGTGATCAAGCTTGAGCCTCAGTCGGCAGAGACTTATGACGCAAAGCTGAGACAAGAGCAGTTGATGCAGAAAGCCCAAGCAGCCCTCCAAGAATACTTGCCTCAATGGAAAGCTTGGGCTGAGAGCGAACGTCCGCGC
Organism: Gallionellales bacterium GWA2_55_18; assembly: GCA_001801055.1. Taxonomy (GTDB): domain Bacteria; phylum Pseudomonadota; class Gammaproteobacteria; order Burkholderiales; family Gallionellaceae; genus Gallionella. The sequence continues at coordinate 12,486 of MGWP01000050.1, forward strand.
CGCAAGAGCATTTCCCTCTATGGTGATCTGTTCGCTTTGAAGCACCAGATTGGAGCAGAAGAAACAGCCAATCCACAAGAATTTGTATGGGGCATAGGTGTTGCGTCATGGCAGATTCCGTTCGTGGAAAGCCCCGTCAACTTTGAATATCCGATGCTCACCCAAGCCGTTGAAATATCCATAGACGAGAATAGCATGGCACTGGAGGTTCGCCCCCGTGCTACCGATACGCGGGTGGAAATGGCAGCGTTTGTCGCTTGTTCGGTTATTGGGGCTGCTGATGTTGAACACGATATCAAGGAGCAGCTTCAAAGGCATAAAGACTGTCCAGTTACCCCATTTGATTCTTCGAGCTATACCGATGTCCTAAAACTCGTCGGGTCAAGCCTTGATAGCAAAGGGAGCTACCGAGAGATACTCACAAAAGGTGAGCCGATTCCTGCTGCTGGCACCGACTTGATAGTTACGGATGCCTGGGTTCTATTTTCACGACCGCGCAACAATCACTATATAACGGATGACCTGCAACGCTTGAAGGACAAGCTGGATTCTGGGTGCGATATTCCAGTTGGCCCGCTTGCCCTTGTTACCCCGCCTTCAGATGAACCCGTTGAACACGAGGCCATTCATTTCAGGGGATTGTCGAGTCGCGGATCAAGTCACGGTAAATCTGAAGAGCTTTATTTCCCTCTGCCCTATAACGAAGAGCAGGTCACTATTATTCAACGGCTGGAAAAAGCAGCCGGTGTCGCTGTGCAAGGGCCACCAGGCACCGGAAAGACACACACCATCGCCAACGTCATTTGTCACTACCTGGCAACAGGCAGGAGAGTACTCGTCACCTCGCGGGGCGAACCCGCACTTGAGGTACTGCAGTCCAAAATTCCAGAAGAGGTGCGATCTTTAACTGTGGCGCTTATGGCTAGTGACCGCGAAGGTGTCCGCCAATTTCAAGCGTCAATCGAGGCAATTCAGCATCAGGTATCCCAGTTAAATCCGGAACAGATACGCCAAGCCATCGCAACACTGGAAGGTGCAATTGACCGCGCCCACCATGAACTTGCTTCCATTGACAAACGCATTGACGAAATTGCGATTGTGCAACTTTCAGAAGTTAAGGTTGATGGCGTACCGATGCGCGCACAGAAGCTTGCTGAGTTGGTCATTTCCGGCTTGGAACAGCACGGCTGGTTTGATGATGACATTACGCTTTCGCCCGAAAATGCGCCTCCACTATCCGAAGATGAGGCAGGTAAACTTCGTGAAGCACGGCGGAAGGTAGGGCAGGATTTGGTTTATGTACAGGCCAATTGCCCGTCCGCTGACTCACTTCCTGCAACAACCGCAATCGCCGAGTTGCATGAAGTGTTATCCAGTATGCGGATGATCGAGGCTGAGGTTGAGCGGGGTGACCTCCCTGATCTTAAGGCTACAACTGCCGAAGTAATCATTGCAGCAAGAGAGCTTCTCAATCTAGTCGAAGAAGCCAAGGCATTGGTCGAGGAACTGGAGGCCGCCGATGGTGGTTGGCCCCTTGACGTGCGCATAAAATGCCAACTACGGTCGACTGTTTCCGAACGGCAAGCACTTGAGTCTTTATTTACGGACATTGACGCACTCACTGAGGCGCGCGCTGAGTTCCTCAAGCGACCAGTTGACTTCCCCGATGCAGGCTTGCGTACTGTCAAGACGCGGGAAGCTGTTGCCCGTGCAGTCGAGACCGGGAAGCCATTTGGTTTTATTTCTCTTGGAACAGGAGAGGCGAGAGAGCATATTGCTGCCGTCAGAGTTTCAGGACTCTCACCCGCGTCGATAGACGACTGGGTTCATGTGCAACGACACATCGTGCTTCACGAACAAGTAGTGTCTTTTGTGAGTCGTTGGAATCAATTTGCTGACGAGCTTTCCATCCCCCGCCTGGAAGGTGGTGTCTCTGCTTTGCGCCGAATCGAAATGGTTACCACCTTAGCAAAAAAAGCACACCGGCTGGCTACAGAATTTGATACCGCAATACCCAAGAAGGCCGAGGCCGTATTCTCCTCGCCTCCCGGCAGGGGTTGGATGGGCAGCTCTGCCAAACTTCATGAAGTTAAGACCCAATTACTACGCCACCTTACCAAGACGGAGTTGTCCAAAGCGGCAACCCAGCTCAGCACTTTGCAGGAAAAACTTGCTGGCAAGACAGGGCCGATGTCGATTGCGTTAAAGCAGTTCGTCGAAAAGCAACTTGGAAATCTGGGCATTCCTTCTGATCGTGCAGCAGCACAATATGCAGAACTGACGGCAGAACTAAGGCGTATTGCCTCAATGACAGTTGAACTCACACGAATCAAAGATTACGCCGCCCGTATTGAGCAGGCGGGAGCACCTAAACTGGCATCTCGCATCCGTTCTCAGCCGGTTGAAATGTCGGGTGAAGATACCTTTTTTCCTGTTACTTGGCGGCAAGCATGGAATTGGGCTCGTATGAGGACTCACCTTGACAATATTGAGGCTCGCAACGAATTGATTGCTTTATCTGCCAGACGCCGGAACCTTGAGGGTGGACTCTCTCGCCTCTACAAGGGGATGGTTTCTAAGGCTGCATGGTTGGCAACCAAACGGAAGGCCACACCAAGAGTTCTCCAAGCCCTTGCAGGTTATGCAACTGCAATTCGTCGTATCGGTCAGGGAACAGGACCAAACGCTACGCGGTATCGTAGAGATGCCCGAGAGGCGATGTTAGATGCCGCCGGTGCTATTCCCTGTTGGATTATGAGCCATGCCCGCATATCGGAGGCCATACCGTCAGATATTGGTGCGTTCGACCTCGTGATTGTGGATGAAGCCAGCCAATCCGATCTCTGGGCATTGCCTGCCATCCTGCGAGGCAAGAAAGTTTTGGTGGTGGGTGACGATAAACAGGTATCTCCGGATGGAGGTTTTATTGCCAGCCAGCGGATTCAGGAGCTGAAGGTTCGTTTCCTTTCCGAGCAGCCTTATGGAACGGAAATGACTCCGGAAAAATCCCTCTACGACCTAGCGGCTCGCGTATTTGCTGCCGAGCAAGTGATGTTGCGCGAGCATTTTCGTTGCGTCCCGCCCATCATTGCTTACTCCAATCGTGTGTTTTATAAAGGCGGTATTCAGCCGTTACGCATCCCAAAAGCGTCTGAGCGAATTGATCCGCCGCTTGTCGATATTTATGTCCCGGATGGTTTCCGTGATAAGCACGACCGTAACGATTACGAGGCTCAGTCCATCGCCGAGGAAATCTTGTCCATTCTAAAAAATGAGGCTTATAAAGGTCGTACGATTGGTGTTGTTTCGCTGCTCGGAATGGATCAAGCCAAACACATTGATTCTGTCGTGCGCCAACGGTGTGATGCAGCCGAATTGCTACACCGCAAATTTGAATGCGGGGATGCACGAACTTTTCAGGGTAGCGAACGGGACATCATGTTCCTGTCTATGGTTGCAGACAGCAAAAACCACCACGCGCTTTCAGGCCTAAAATTCGATCAGCGGTTTAATGTTGCAGCCAGCCGCGCACGGGATCGAATGTATTTGGTTCGATCGGTGCAAACGTCTGAGTTATCGGACACGGATTTGCGCCTTACCTTGCTCAGTCATTTCAACAAGCCGATGGTGACTGACAACGAGGAAGCGGAAGTGCTGATTGATCGGTGCGAGTCAGGCTTCGAGCGGGACGTATTTTCTATTCTTGTGTCTCGTGGGTATCGGGTCATTCCACAAGTAAAGACGGGGGCTTATCGCATCGATATGGTCATTGAAGGCGCGGGAGACAATCGCTTGGCAATTGAGTTGGATGGCGACGAATATCACGGTCCAGACAGATGGCAACATGACATGAATCGTCAGCGAGTCTTGGAACGGGCAGGCTGGGTGTTTTGGCGCTGCTTCGCTTCTACATGGTCACTTCGCAAGGAAGATGTTCTACATGAGCTACTGGCACGCCTTACGGCAATGGGTATTGAGCCGATGGGAGCCATAGAACATGCTCCAAGCTTGGTGGAGAAACGGATATGGAAACCCACACTGGTGAAAGATGATGGGCAGGTCATTGATGAAACGCAAGCTGCGTTGGAACTTGCAATTTTAGGCTCAGGTTCGTGAGTAATAGAAATGACTGCTCCGTTAAATGCCAAGCAACAGCAAAATAAAGTAGCCAATCAATCCGGGCGATTTCGCGGTGCGCTGCTAGGCATGGCCTGCGGCGATGCGGTCGGCACAACCGTGGAATTTAAACCGCGAGGCACATTTCCGCTCGTCACCGATATGGTGGGTGGTGGGCCGTTCAAACTTAAACCCGGCGAATGGACTGACGACACATCTATGGGGCTATGCTTGGCTACCAGTCTTGTGGAGTATGGGCAGTTTGACGCAACAGATCAGATGCGCAGATATGTGAAGTGGCGCGATGAAGGCTAGCCACCCTACAAACACTACTACCCAACCCGTAGCACCAACCCCTTGAGATATGCCCCTTCCGGAAAGCTGAGCAGCACTGGATGATCGGCGCTGGCGTGCAGGTGATGCACGATCTGCGCATCCACGCCGGCATCGAGCGCGGCACCGGCGATAATCTTCTGGAACAGGTCTGCGCTGATGCCGCCGGAGCAGGAATAGGTTGCGAGCAGTCCACCCGGCCTGAGCAGCTTGAAGCCGAGCAGGTTGATGTCCTTGTAACCGCGCGCGGCCTTTTCGGCAAAGGCGGCAGTGGGCGCAAACTTGGGTGGATCGAGGATAATGAGGTCGAAGGATCTGCCTTGGTCGCGCAGCTTGCGCAATGCTTGGAACACGTCCGCCTCTTGCCATTCGGCACGTGTTGCATCCAGGCCATTGTTTAATAAATTTTGTTCGGCATTGCGTAGCGCATCGCCCGATGCGTCGATCGACAGCACCGATTTTGCGCCACCGCGTAGCGCATACAGCGAGAAGCCTCCGGTGTAGCAGAAGCAGTTCAGCACATCGCGGCCAGCAGCCAGTGTTTCTGTCAGCGCGCGGTTGTCGCGCTGGTCGAGATAGAAGCCGGTCTTCTGCCCAGCCGCGACATCCACCTTGAAGCGCAGGCCGTTCTCTACTACCTCCACGCCATCCGGCAACATGCCGCGCAGCACGCCGTTGCGCGGCTCCAGCCCTTCCAGTCCGCGTGAATCGGAATCGGAGCGCTCGTAGATGCATAAGGGATTGCATAGTTCTTGCAGGATGCCAACGATGATGTCGCGCCAGCGTTCCGCACCCGCGCTGCCGATCTGCATCACCAGCGTATCGCCATATCGGTCGGCAATTAATCCCGGCAGCCCGTCCGATTCGGCGTGGATCAGGCGCAACCCCTCTCCCCCAGCCCCTCCGATAAAACCCCTAGCCATTCGACTAGGCTGGCAAAAAACTCCAGCCAAGTCGCTGGTTATCCCGCCTGCGGGAGAGGGGAGCAGAGCGTCGCGCGCCGCCAGCGCATTGGCAATACGGCGGCGAAAAAACTCTGCGTCAATGACCTCCTCTTCACGCCACGACCAGACACGCGCGGTGATTTGCGAACTGGCGTTGTACGCCGCCCAAGCGAGAAAATTTCCCGAAGCGTCGCGCACTGGCAGCGTGTCACCGCTAAGAGGCACGCCATCCACGCGTTCGACCGCGCCGGAAAAAATCCACGGATGGCGGCGCAGCAAGGATTTTTCCCGCCCCGCCCTGAGGGTGATGCCGGGTTGCGCAGTAGCGGAGCCAACGTGAAATTGCGGTGCGCTGCGTGCAATACTCTTTTGCTCGCCGGACTGTTTCTCGTCGCGCTTGGTTCGGTTGCGAAAATCCCGGTTGCCTTGCGAGGGGCGTCCCCTCTCCTCAATCCTCTCCCGCTCACGGGAGAGGAAGCGATCGTCCTTTCTCCCCTTGGGAGAAGACTGTGATGATGACGGTGTCGAATGTGGTTTGGGTTTCTGGGTGGTCATATCTTTTCTTTGGTATTTTTTCTTAGGTCTTTTTCTTGGCGCGCGGATGCGCCGCGTCGTAAATCTTGCTGAGATACTGGAAATCGAGGTGCGTATAAACCTGCGTGGTGGAGATGCTGGCGTGGCCGAGCATTTCCTGCACCGCGCGCAAGTCACCGCTGGATTGCAGCACATGGGTGGCGAACGAATGGCGCAGCAAATGCGGATGCACGTTGCTGGTAATGCCCTGTTTGATGCCCCATTGCTTCATGCGCAGTTGCACCACGCGCGGCGAGATGCGGCTGCCGCGCTGCCCGACGAACAGTGCGGTTTCGCCCGCATTGGCGAACTGGTCGCGCACCGCCAGCCAGGCCTGCAACGCGGTGATGGCGTGGCTGCCGAGCGGTACGATGCGCGTTTTGCTGCCCTTGCCGGTAACGCGCACTTCGCCCGCGTTCAGGTCGGCTCGCATCGGTTCAAGCTCAAGGCCGACCAGCTCGGCCAAACGCAGACCGGAGGAGTAGAACAATTCGAACATCGCCTTGTCGCGGATCGCTTCCGGCGTATCGGCGGGCAAATTGACCATGCGCACCGCCTCGTCTGGCGACAGGGCTTGCGGCAGGTTCTTCGGCGATTTGGGCGCGCGCAGGCCTACGCAGGGGTTATCGGATAGACCATAGTCGCGTATCAAATAAGTGAAAAAGCCGCGCCACGCTGACAACATACGCGCCAGCGAACGACCACCCGAACCCTTGCTGTGCAGTTGCGCGATAAAACGGCGGATGTGATGATGCTTAAGGTTAGTCAGCGGCGTGGCGGCAGCCAGCTCGAACAGATGCCCGATGTCGCGCGCATAATTTTCGGCGGTCAGCGCGGAGTATTGCTTCTCGTTGCGCAGCCACGCCAGATAGCCGTTCAGATATTGATGATTAGGTGCTGCAGCATCGGTCATAACGAATGGGCGATTCCAAATAATTCCACAGGGGCGCGATTTAACCGGCAACTTGGCTGGCATCTCTTGCCAGTTTAGTCGAATGGCTATGCAAAGCCATCGCGCCCTTTTTGGATGCATGAATAAACATGAAAAAACAGTTGTCCACGAAAGCCACGAAATGTGACAAGCAGGCATTTACCACAATGCGGAAGTTCATAAAAAATTAACAGTGCTCCACACCGCCAATGAATACCCAATGTGTGGGACGCCAAGTCAATGCAACTTATTGTTCTTCCGTGCCTTTCGTGTTTTTCGTGGATGAATTACCGTTTTTAGGATGAATCAGGGCGCGATGAACCGCACCCCTACGATATGAGATGCGGGTGCAATGCGCTGCTTACCGCTTCGGCGATGCGCTCCAAAAATACCGTGCCCATCTCCGGGTAGAAACGCTGTTTGTCTTCGCTGGACAGCACCAGCAGGCCGATGGTTTCGCTGCCCGCGTGCAGCGGCAGGTAAGCGAACGAATGCAGCTGCGCGGCAGTTTCGCCGAACCAGCCAGAGGTGTCGTGCATGGCATGGTGCAAGCAGACCGGTTGCCCCTGCGCATCGGCGAACGCCAGCACTTCCGCGCTGGGCGGGTTGACTTGCCACAATTGCAACGCCGTATGCGGCACAGAAAAAATATCGCGCAACAGGTGCGGGATCATTTCCCGCAAAGTAGCCAGATCGCGCGCGGCAAACAGCGCGACAACGAATTCATGCACCTTGTGTTGCAGCGCATCGTTCATTTTGGCGAATTCGATCAGTTCGTGCAGTTTTTTTTCCAGCTCCTTGTTCTTGTCGCGCAACGCCAGCAACTGCCGTTCGCTTAATGAAACCATGCGCCCACCATGTGGATGCGGCAAAGTGATTTGCGCCAGTGTATCGATGTGCTGTTCAAAAAACTGCGGGTTGTCCTGCAAATATTGTGCGACGTCTTCCGATCTCATCGTGGCTCCCTATAGAATAATTTCGCCTTCAAATACCGTTATCGCCGGGCCGGTCATCAGCACCGGCTGGCCTTCCCCGCCCCACGCAATAATCAACGCGCCGCCACGTGTCGCGACATTGACCGGGCTGTCGAGCAAACCGCGCCGGATGCCCGACACCGCTGCCGCACAGGCCCCGGTGCCGCACGACAGGGTTTCGCCCGAGCCGCGTTCATATACGCGCAAACGGACATGCTGGCGATCCATCACTTGCATAAAACCGGCATTGACGCGCTTGGGAAAACGCGGGTGATGCTCGATGAGCGGCCCCAGTTTTTCCACCGGCGCATGCTCGACATCCGCCACCACTTGCGCCGCATGCGGATTGCCCATCGACAGCGCGCTGATTTCCAGCATCTCTCCTGCCACATTCAACGGCTCGCTCGCCGCGCCACTGCCGCCGTCGAACGGAATGAGCGCGGCATCGAAAACCGGCGCCCCCATATCAACCGTCACGCGCCCGTCGTCTTCGAGGCGCGGCCTGATCAGGCCGCTCTTGGTTTCCACCGTTATTTCACGTTTCGACGTGAGCCGCTTGTCGTGAACAAAGCGCGCGAAACAGCGTGCGCCATTGCCGCATTGTTCCACTTCGCCGCCGTCGGTATTGAAAATACGGTAGCGGAAATCGGCCTCGGGGTGCTGCGCCCTCTCCACCAGCAATATCTGGTCGCAGCCTACGCCGAAATGCCGGTCGGCAAGCAGGCGCAACTGCTCCGGGCTGAGTTCAATGTGCTGGCGTACCCCGTCCAGCACCACGAAGTCGTTGCCTGCGCCGTGCATCTTGGTAAATTTCAGCAGCATTTCCGATCATTCCTTTTTGGATTATCCCTTTTTGCCGCTTAATTCGGCATGCCTGAAGCAATTCACGGTATGGTCGTTCACCATGCCGGTCGCCTGCATGTGTGCGTAGCAAATCGTCGTGCCGACAAACTTGAATCCGCGCCGTTTTAACTCTTTGCTCATCATATCCGACTCGGGTGTGCTCGCCGGTACATCAGCGGGGCTGCGCCATACATTCTGTTTCGGTGCGCCGCCGACAAATTGCCAGATAAATTTCGAAAAACTGCCGAACTCATCCTGCACATCGAGAAATTTTTTCGCGTTGGTCACCGCTGCTTCGATTTTCAGGCGATTGCGCACAATGCCCGCATCCTGCAACAGCGATTCTATTTTATCAGCGCCATAACGGGCAATGCGTGTCGCGTCAAAATCATCGAAGGCGGCGCGGTAATTTTCGCGCTTGCGCAAAATAGTGATCCAGCTTAAACCCGCCTGTGCGCCTTCCAGAATCAGAAATTCGAACAGGCGCTGATCGTCATACAACGGCACACCCCATTCGCAGTCGTGATAAGCCTGGTACAGGGCATCGTTACCCGCCCACGCGCAGCGCGGTTTAGAAGCAGAAATCGAGATTATGGGAATTGGATTCATAACTTATGGGAACATCAAAATTTATTTTGCGGACGAATCGATATGCAAGCGGCAAGCTGGCCTACCAGCCCGCAAAAAGCAAATTATGACAACTCCCTTATGCTCGCAGAATTGCAGGGAAATCAGTTTTTAGCCGGTGGCCTGCACAGCAGTGCGGCAATTTGTTTTTTGGGTTTGCCCGGGTCAAACTTGTCGGTGCCAAAAAAGGGGTGCTCTTCGATTTTTGCGGCGGACGGGGAAGGTTCATAAGGTTTAAGGAACCAGTCATCAACCGGTGCGGATTTTTTGGCATAGACCTGCGAGGCAGGCTTGGCCGTCCGGTGGCTGGAGGATGCGCGCGATGACGGCGAAACTGTCGCCCGTTCGCGTGAAAATGAGCGTTTGAGCAGTTTCTCGATATCGACCAGCCGCCGTTCTTCTTCACCATCCACCAGCGATATTGCTTCGCCGCTGGCGCCTGCGCGCCCGGTGCGCCCGATGCGGTGAACATAGTCCTCTGCGTTAGTCGGGAGTTCATAATTGACCACCAGCGGCAACTGGTCGATATCCAGCCCTCGTGCGGCAACATCGGTCGCTACCAGCGCGGTAATCTTGCCTTCCTTGAACGCGTCCAGCGCCTTGATGCGCTCCAGTTGGGTCTTGTCGCCGTGGATGGCATCGGCGGGTATGCCCTCGCGCTCCAGCTTGCGCGCCAAGCGCGCCGCAGTCAGCTTGGTGCGGGTAAAGACCAGCGCCTGACTGCCGAGCCCGCGAGAGCGAAGCAGATCGGCCAGTACGTTGAATTTATTGTCCTGATCCACCATGAGAACGGATTGCTTGACGTTTTCTGCCGCAGTGTTGCGGCGTTCCGCTTCGACAGTGATCGGGTTAACAAGGAAATCCTGCGCGAGCTTTTTGATGTCGTCGGAGAACGTGGCCGAAAACAGTAGGGTCTGGCGTTGTTTGGGCAACAGCGTGAGAATACGCTTGAGATCGGGCATAAAACCCATGTCCAGCATGCGGTCTGCCTCGTCCAGAATCAGCACCTGCACCTGATTGAGCATCAGGTTGCGGCTTTCGACGTGATCCAGCAAGCGACCGGGTGTTGCCACCAGAATTTCCACGCCCTTCATCAGCTCGGGTTTTTGCGTTTTGATATCGACGCCGCCAAATACCACGGTGGAGCGCAACGGCACATGCCTGGAGTAAGTTTCCACGCTTTTTTCGACCTGGATCGCCAGCTCGCGCGTCGGTGCCAGAACCAGCGCGCGGATCGGGTGACGTGCCGGAGAGGCGCTGGTGCTGGCATGCGGCAGCAAGCGCTGCAACAGCGGCAGCGTGAACGCCGCCGTCTTGCCGGTGCCGGTCTGCGCCATCGCCATCAGGTCGCGGCCCGCCAGAACATGAGGGATGGCCTGCGCCTGAATCGGCGTCGGCTCGGTATAGCCCTCATCTTCAATGGCGCGCAGAATCTGCGGGTCGAGATTAAGGGATGAAAACATTACTTTAGTTACTGCCGGATCTGCCATAAGAGGCGGCATTATACCGGATTGCTGGGGCGCTTGGCGGTTACTAATTTAGTCACAAAGTTCAGCCGGGGGAATGATACGCTCCCTGTGCGGCGAAGTTAACGGCGGCCCCTCTCCCCAACCTCTCCGGGTGAAACAACTAGCCATCCGACTAGGCTGCAAACGACCGCAGCCAAGTCGCTGGTTATCCCGCAAGGGGAGAGGCGCTTTTGCTTGCTGCCCACTACTTTCGAATGCCCCCCCTTTGACATGCCAAGTCTCCGCCCGCAAACGATGTGCTATGCTTTGTCGGATTGATTTTTAGACGGTTCACGATGAGGCTTTTTTTATTCTTTTTTTTACTGGCCGCCCTGCCGGTTTCTGCGGATCAGGTTGCGGGCGGATCGCTGCAAACCGCCGTAAATGGAACGCTGCCGGACACTCGTGCTACGAGCGATCCTGGCGCAGGCAAATCGGCCTTGCAACAACCGGCTTTGCGTAGTCGCACGGCCAAGCCACAAGCATCAAGCCGCAGGCAATCTCATCCGAAAAGCGTACCCGCCACGCTTGCAGGCGATGCAGATTTTCTTGCGGCGCACGATGCATTCCGCGCCGGCGACGCAGCCAAGTTGGAGCACTTTGCACAACGATTGAACCATACCCCGCTGGAGGTGTATACCAGTTACTACCGGTTGCGTCTCGGTTTGGAAAACGCCAGCGCCAAGGAAGTGAAGGATTTTCTTTCAATGCCGGAAGATACGCCGATAGTCGACCGGTTGCGCGGTGAATGGCTCAAACTGCTCGGCAAAAAACAGCAATGGGAGTTATTCGATGCGGAATACCCGCGCCTGGTTAACGAAGACACCGAGCTAACCTGTTATGCCTTGCAATCGCGCCTGCGCAATCAGGAGCAAATTGCATTGCGCGAAACGCGCGGCTTATGGTTCAGCGGCAAGGGGCAGCCCGAGAGTTGCGGCGCTCCGTTCGAGGCGGCAATATCCGCCGGTATCATCAGCGAGCAGGATATTTGGCAGCGGTTGCGCCTGACACTTGAAACGGGCAATGTATCGCTCGCCATGCAGCTTGCCGAGCGGCTGACCGGCAACTACACAGTACCGCCTGCGGCTTTGAAAAGTGCGGCGGCGGATGCGGATCGTTATCTGGAAAAGCTGACGCTGGACAAAGCAAATGAAGGCCAACGCACCGTCGCGTTGTTTGCCTTGCAGCGCCTGGCGAAACAATCCCCTGAATTGGCCGCTTCGCGCTGGTCAAAGATCGCGGCGCACTTTCCCGATACGGAACAGCATTATTTTTACGGTTGGCTGGCTTATGAAGCGGCACGCAAACTAGACGGGCGGGCGCTGCAATGGTTCAAGGCGGCAGCAAACGCGCCGCTCAACGAACAACAATCGGCGTGGCGGGTGCGTGCGGCATTACGTGCGCAGGATTGGCCCGAGGTGCTGGCAAGCATCAATGCGATGAGTGAACCGCAGCAACGCGATGCGACCTGGCAATACTGGAAAGCGCGCGCCTTGCAGTCATTGGGCAAACCCGCCGAAGCAAGCAAATTGCTTGTGGCGTTAAGCGGCGAATACCATTTTTACGGGCAATTGGCGGGGGAGGAATTGGCTGGTTTGCCCGGATTGAGTTCTGCGATCGGGCGTAGGGCAGGTTTGCCGGTGGCTACATACAAGCCAGACAAACAGGATATTGCCGCGATGCTGGCGCTGCCCGGCATCCAGCGCACGCTGGCGTTGTATCGTATGGATATGCGCAGCGAAGCGATGAAGGAGTGGAACTGGGCAGTGCGCAATTTCAACGACCAGGAACTGCTCACTGCGGCGGAAATCGCGCGGCGCAACGAAATGTATGACCGTGCCATCAATGCGGCGGACAAGACAGTGAATATTCACGATTTCAGCTTGCGCTATCTTGCCCCTTACCGCGATGCATTGCAGGCGCATATCCGCGAGAACGGGCTGGAAGAAGCGTGGGTCTACGGCCTGATGCGCCAGGAAAGCCGTTTCGTGACATCGGCCAGATCCACTGTCGGTGCAGCCGGGTTGATGCAAGTCATGCCGTCGACGGCGCGCTGGATAGCAAAAAAACTGGGGTTGAAAAGCTACAAACAATCCCTGATCCACCAACTGGACACCAACCTGCGCCTCGGCACCTATTACATGAAAACCGTACTATCCTGGTTTGACGACAGCCCGGTGCTGGCTTCGGCGGCATACAATGCCGGGCCGGGCCGGGCACGGCTGTGGCGCGCCGACCAGCCGCTGGAAGGAGCGATTTATGCGGAGACCATCCCGTTCGACGAAACGCGCGACTATGTGAAAAAGGTGATGAGCAACACCATGTACTACGCCGGACGATTCGATACGCCGCAGCGCCCGCTCAAACAGCGCATGGGCACCGTCGCGGGCAGGACAGCGGGAAACCAACAGCCCATCCCAGATGAGAAATAACACCAAAATCTATTGCGTGGGCGGTGCGGTGCGCGACCGGTTACTCGGCCTGCCAGTGCAGGATCACGACTGGGTAGTGGTGGGCAGCACGCCGGAAGACATGGTGGCGCAAGGCTTCCAGCCAGTCGGCAAGGATTTCCCGGTGTTCCTGCACCCGCACACCCATGAGGAATACGCGCTGGCGCGCACCGAGCGCAAAACCGCGCGCGGCTACAAGGGCTTTGCCATATATGCCGCACCGGATGTCACGCTGGAACAGGATTTGCTGCGCCGCGACTTCACCATCAACGCCATCGCCCAGGAATTTGATGACAAGCAAGGCGGTGGCAACCTGATCGACCCGCATAACGGTATCGCCGATTTGCGCGCGGGCATATTGCGCCATGTCAGCGCGGCATTCGGCGAAGACCCGGTGCGTATTTTGCGCGCAGCACGGTTTGCGGCACGCTTCGGCTTCAGCATCGCGCCGGAGACCCTGGCGCTGATGCGCGACATGGTGGACAACGGCGAAGTGGACGCGCTGGTAGCGGAGCGTGCCTGGCAGGAATTGGCGCGCGGCCTGATGGAAAAAAAACCGTCGCGATTTTTCGAGACGTTGCGCAGTTGCGGTGCGCTGGCAAAAATCCTGCCCGAAGTGGACGCGCTGTTCGGTGTGCCGCAGCCGGAAAAATATCACCCGGAAATCGATTGCGGCATCCACACCCTGCTGGTGGTGGACGATGCGGCGCGACATGATTATTCGCTGGGGGTGCGCTTCGCCGCGCTGGCGCATGATCTGGGCAAGGCCACCACGCCCAAGGGTATCCTGCCGCGCCACATCGGCCATGAACTGCGCGGTGTGGAGCTGGTGAAGAAGCTGTCGCAGCGGATGCGCGTGCCGTGCGATTGCCGCGATCTTGCCTTGCTGGCGGCGCGCTATCACGGCGACATTCATCGCGCCCGCGAACTGCGCGCCGAGACTGTCATCAAACTGTTCCAGTCGACGGATGCGTGGCGCAGGCCGGAACGTTTCACCCAATTGCTGCAAGTTTGCGCTTCTGATGCGCGCGGACGTACCGGGCACGAACAGGATGCCTATCCTCAGGCGGATTATTTGCTGCAACTGTTGGCAGCCGCACGCGCGGTGGATGCGGGTGAAATTGCCAAGCAATGTGCCGATAGCGGTACAATCGCCGCTGCCGTACAACGGGCGCGCATTGGCGCGATAAAAAATTTGGTGCTGCAATAAAAGGAAACGTAATGAACAAGTGGATACTGATTTTCATGTTTATCACCCTACCCTGCCTGGCCTTGGCTGCCGAAAAACCTGTGAATAAAAAATCGGAAAATATCAACGCCAAAATCGACCAGCTTTTCAAGAGTGTGGACGCAGATGGCGATGGCAGGATTTCCAAGGAAGAAGCAGAACAGAAAGCCCCTGCCATTGCGGAGAATTTTGACAAAATCGATGCCAATCATGACGAGGCATTGAACAAGAAAGAATTTAAAGCCTTCTGGACTGCTGCGGAAAAAAAACGCCGCGAATTTAGCCAGCGCCTGGAACAAGCAGACCTGGACAAAAACGGCATGCTATCAAAGGCAGAATCCGGTGCATTGCCTAATCTCAACGCGCGCTTTGACGCGATAGACAGCAACCATGACGGGCAATTGGTCATCAAAGAAATATCCGACTATTTGCGCGCGCAAGCCAGTGCGGAAAATGTATCGGCTCCCGCTGCAACTGCGCAATAATTTTCTATTATTCCAATCATGTAGCACTCTATCGTAGTGTGTATTCCATGCACTCAGGGCAATCGCATCAACATCGAAGTGCAGTAAAAGCATAAATCGCAACTGACGCTATAGCAATAAACAACCCCGCGCCAAGAGCGCGGGGTATTAATCGGAATTTCGTTAACCACGCCCCCCCATCCCACCCTTCCCCCTGAAGGGAAAGGAGCGAACGTACCCCCACAGCAAGACTGCGGGGAATCACAAGTTGACTTGGTGACTCACCCATTGGGTATTCATTAGCAGCATTGAGTCATTTGAATTTGTTCATATTTTTCGTAACTTTCGTGGACAACTGCTTCTTCTAGGTTGATTCGATTTGCGCTACAGATGCAACCAGCTTCTTGTCAGCCATGCCTGGTTCTCCTCCCCTGCTTGTCGTGTAGTTTCGCAAACGCTAACAAATTTTGGGAGCTGCTGCCCCCGCTCATCGGCGAGCCTGTTTGCAGGTTATGAGAATCGTCCACCAGAATCGGGTAAACTTTCTCCATTAGTTATGCAGGATTTTTCAGTTTATGGATATGGCAAGTTTGCTTTTGCTGCTGTCGTTGGCTGCGATAGGGTGGTTCTGGTTCGACAGCATGAATGCGCTTGAGGTCGCCCGAAACGCGGGGAGGCAAATTTGCAGCAATGCGAACCTGCAATTTCTCGACGATACGGTCGCCAGTAGCGGACTGGCGCTGGTGCGCGACGAGTCCGGGAGCAGGGTGTTGCGCCGTACTTATCGTTTCGAATTCAGCGAGACCGGCAACTCGCGGCTTGAGGGTAAAGTGGTCTTGCTCGGCAACAGGATCGAGTCGGTGACGATGGAACCTTATCAAATATTGCCCCCGACAGACAGCGAGCCGGTGCTTGCCCTGAATCTATGCGATGCCCCGAATTTACCCGATAACAGGAATACTTTTACTGATAATGGCGGTGCTTATGACAGACCTTGCGGCGGCTGCGGGAAGTGGGGCGGACCCGGTGGAGCAGGGCATTAACCTGCCTGCGCCGTCGATGGCGGGTGCGAAGAGCCTTGAAGATGCTCTGGCGCATCGCCGTTCGGTGCGCGAGTTTGCGCCGGGGGCGCTGACGCTGGCCGAAGTTTCACAGTTGATGTGGGCCGCACAGGGTGTGACTGCGCCGGAGCGGCGCACCGCGCCTTCTGCGGGCGCGACTTATCCGCTGGAGGTTTATCTGGTGGTAGGCAAGATCGAGGGGCTGGGTGCCGGGGTATATCGCTATCTTCCGCTACCGCACCGCTTGGAGGCGTTGGCCGATGGCGATATTCGCGTGCCGCTGGCCATTGCCGCTGTCGACCAGCAATGGATGAGCCAAGCGGCTATGGTGGTGGTATTCGCGGCGATGTTCGAACGCACCACGGTGCGCTACGGCCAGCGCGCCGAGCGCTATGTACATATGGAGACCGGTCACGCCGCGCAAAACCTGCTGTTGCAAGCGGCAGCCTTGGGGCTGGGAGCGACGCCAGCTGGGGCTTTCAACGATGCGGAGGTTTCACGCCTGTTGCATCTGCCGGTCGGGGAGGTGCCTTTGTATTTTATTCCTGTGGGCAGGGCGTCGCGGTGAAAGATGGGCGACTTGCCTTTTCTCCCTTCCTCTCTCTCCTGCGCTTTCCGGATTTATCCCAAATAATTCAAATGACGCTTTTGTGCCAATGAACTATTTGGGTTTATATCACTTCCGCCGCAGCGAGGTCATTTGCGGCAACTGCATGTGGGGGCGCATGATTCCTGGCTTTCGTGCAATGCCCGCTCATCGAACAGGGCGCTGGAGAGTATCGCGACACCTTGCCTGGTGAAGGCGTAAGGCGCTGTCCGGGCTGATGCCGCAAGCCGCGCTCCGAGGGCGGCGAATTCTTCGGGGCTCAACTGGAACAGGGCGTCTTCCGGGAAGCGCCCGATGTTGCGCTCGATGGCCTGCTCC
Source organism: Gallionellales bacterium GWA2_55_18 (assembly GCA_001801055.1). GTDB lineage: Bacteria > Pseudomonadota > Gammaproteobacteria > Burkholderiales > Gallionellaceae > Gallionella. Next base: position 29,463 of record MGWP01000050.1, read on the forward strand.
ATCACCCGCGGCTCGATTCCATATATTTCCGCGAGGTGTAGGCTGAGCATGACTTTCTGCCCGCGAATAAAAAATATACTCGATTCGAGGCGCTCTTCGGGAGCGGCTGGTTGTTTGTCTGTCATGGTTCGTTTCCTTTTTTGGGGCATTCTACGCAATCGACACCGGTTCTGGCGAGGCCGGTGTCGTCGCAAGGAATGCAAGGCAGGCGCTTTTCAGCTTTCATCCATACATGCGCACGATGCTGAGATCGGCGGCCACCAGCCTGCTGGTCATGGTGCTCAGCAGGGATTTCACAAAACGCAGTTCGCAGTCGATGCTCAGCTTTTCCAGCTCTGCAAAGGTGAATTCGGCCACTGTCGCGTCGGACGTGGTTTCCAGCGTAGCTTGGCGGTTCGACCCGCGCTGGATGTAGGCCATCTCGCCGAAGAATTCGCCGTCTTTGATGGTGTTGAGCAGGCGGCCCTGTTTGGTGACCCGCATGGCTCCGGAGATCAGGATATACATGCTCTGGCCCGGCTCGTCTTCCCGCAAGGCGATAGCGCCCACCGGCAGTTTGCGCCACTTGCTGGCATGGACGAGCTCCCAGATTTCCGGGTCGGGAAATCCGCTTAACGCCTGTACCGCGCGCAGCATGCCGAATTTCTCGCTATCGGCTATGTCTTGTTCGGATATGCCGAGTCGGCCCAGCTTGGCGATCTCGGTTTCGAGTGCTGCCCAGTTGGGGTAGCGATCTTCCGGGTTTCTGGCGATCATCTTGAGGATGATCTTGTCCAGCTCGGCGGGTATCCCGCTGCGGCGCGCGCTCGGCGGCTCCACCATCTTGGTGGAGATGTCGTAGAGCAATTCGATGAGGGTGTCGGCCTCGAACGGCAGCCGTCCGGTAAGCAGCTCGTATGCGACGATCCCGAGCGAGTACATGTCGCTGAGATGGCTCACGTTATCGCCCTTGATATGCTCGAGGGACATATAGGAAGGGGTGCCCGCCGTCACCGCCTGCTTGATCTGCTCCTTGTAAAACACCGAGGAGCCGAAGTCGGTGATCTTCACATTGGTGCCTGACACAACCATGATGTTTCCGGGTTTAATATCCTGGTGGACGATACCCTGATTGGAAGCATATTCCAGCGCGCTACAGCACTTGTAGATGATCTGAAGCACATCCACGACCGGCAACAGGTTGTCATAATAGGTATGCCGCACCAGGCTGTCCCCCGGCACGTATTCCATCACGATGTAACCGGAGTCTTCCGTTACGGATGCTTCGAGGATCGAGACGACATGCGGATGGGTCAGCTTTCCGGCGAGCGATGCCTCATTGATAAATTGCTTGCGTGCCGTTTCGTTGAACTCGCTATCATGGAGCACCGCTTCATCGATCAGTTTCACTGCCACTTCGCGGCCGGTAAACGTGTCCAGCGCGTGATATACCGCCCCCGTCGCGCCGATGCCGATCAGTTTATCCAGTTCGTATTTACCCAGCCTGTGTGGCAACTCCATGTATGGCAACCCCTAGAAATTTACATTTGCGAGCATCCGCTACGCGGCCCGAATCAGTCAATAACGGATTCCGCAGGGTGATACTCCAGCCCGAATGCTTCGGCAACTTTCCGGTGCGTCACTTTCCCACCGATGATGTTGAGCCCGTTCAGCAGCGCCGGGGATTCCTTGAGCGCCTGCTGGTATCCCTTGTTCGCCAGTTTCAGCACATAGGGCAGGGTTGCGTTGGTCAGCGCCAGCGTCGAGGTGATCGGCACGCCGCCTGGCATGTTGGCGACGCCGTAGTGGATGACCCCCTCGATGATGAAGGTCGGGTTTTCGTGCGTGGTCGGGTGCATCGTCTCGACGCAGCCGCCCTGGTCGATGGACACATCCACGATCACCGCGCCCTTGCGCATCGTTTTGAGGTCTTCGCGGCGGATCAGTTTGGGCGCAACGGCACCGTGGATCAGCACCGCACAGATGACCAGGTCGGCAGCGGCGATCTGCTCCAGCAGTTTGTGCCGATCCGAGAAGATCAGTTGCACGTTGGCGGGCATAACATCGCTGAGATAGCGCAGCTTTTCCAGCGAGACATCGAGGAGGGCGACGCTGGCGCCCAAGCCGGCGGCCATTTTTGCCGCATTCACACCGACCACGCCGCCGCCGAGTATCACCACTTTGGCGGGCGGCACGCCGGGTACGCCGCCGAGCAGGATGCCGCGTCCGCCGTATAATTTTTCCAGATACTTGGCGCCTTCCTGCACCGCCATGCGCCCGGCCACCTCTGACATCGGCGTCAGCAGCGGCAGTTCGCGCGACGGCAGTTCGACCGTTTCATAGGCGATGCACACCGCGCCGGATGCTATATGCGCCATGGTCAACAGCTTGCTCGCAGCGAAATGGAAGTAGGTGAAGATGACCTGTCCGGGGCGGATGCGCTTCCATTCCTGCTCGATCGGTTCCTTCACTTTCACAATCATATCGGCTGCCGCCCAGACCGCATCGGCGTCCTTTGCGATCTGCGCGCCCACCGCGATGTATTGCGCGTCGCTGAAGCCGCTACCCATTCCGGCACCCGTTTCCACGATGACCGTGTGCCCCGCCAACACCAGCGCCTCCGCCCCTGCCGGAACCAGCGCAACGCGGTTTTCGTTGGTCTTGATTTCTTTTGGAATACCTATTTTCATGGGTGCCCTTTGTTATTCATGAGATTAAAAATTGTCTTCCCGTTGGGCAAAGCGTAACGTGCCGAATATTGTAGCGCACACAATATTTGTGGTGATACCACTGATCGTTGGCGACGAAGCAAAACTGCTAATAAATGCCACTGCATGAGGCAAGTTAAAATGGAATGAACCATAGATGAATATACTGCCGCCAGTTATTCCGAATATCCGCTTTATTGTACATAGGAGATGGTCAGTTCGATGTGGTGCGAATATCTGGGATCGACACAAAGCGGTCTTCGCCTATGCGTCACGTCGTTTGAACTTCTGTCTCGTCCTGTTGAGGCTCTGTCGCAGGTGGCGCTGGCAGTGATACTCTGTCTGTAGATTCGAGGATAGCGACACGGCAGGCCCGCGCGTATTCAGCATCCGGGGCTTTAATCAGATACTGCACTGGCGCGAACAGGTCAGGCGTAAAGATGAGCGCCGTTGAAGATGTAGCTGCGGCGCTGTGACATTTGTCTGTAAAAGGATCCGCTCGCTCGTTTAACGGCTGAAGGCGAAACCCGTTCCCAAAGAGCACAGGCTTCGCTGGCGCAGTAACGCTTTCACGTTGGAGGTCTTCATGTATGTTCATCGACAGTTGTCTTAGCTTGTCGATGTTTACAGCTTTAGTGTCTTTGCCTTCCGCTTCGCCAATCAAACGGCCTTCGGCAGACTCGAACACCACATCAAATTCAGAGTCTGACTCTTTGAAAGAAGCTGCAGTAAAGCCGAGTAGCCGAAGCGACTCGATAATCACAGCTTCCAGTGGTTTTCCCTTTTCATAAAGTAGGCCTCGAAACGCGCTCGCGGACGATAGTTCCTCTGCGATTTGCTCCTTACGCTTTTGCGCCTCTTCGACATCGCGCTCGACCTGCAGTAACTGTATGCGCAAGGCAGTTTCCGTCGATAGTGAGAATAGCGGAACCGATGCCCAAGCTGGTTCTGGTGTTACCTCTCCCGTAACGCGTAGTGCTTTATCGAGTGAGACTAAGGTAGAAACCATGCGCCCAGCGAATTGTATAGCTGCAGGAGTCCAAGTTTGCTTATCTCCCTTTGTCTTAAAAAAGGATTCAGCGTAGAACTCAATGTCAGGTAGAAGCAGCATGCTGCCAGCGGATGCCTTGCTCCGGTAGATAGCGCCAACGGCCTTGTCACCAGTTCGGGTGACCACACATGCGGGCACCTTTGGGCTGGTTAGTACGACCGAGTACTTTGAGCTGCTCTCAAACTCGGCCCAATACGGTGCAAGTACCTCTGAGCCTTTCGCCGATAACTTCATAGAACTGCCGGTAGCCGTTACGGGAGAAAGCTCGGCTGGGATTGCTTGATAGTTGTTGTACTCGGCGACATGTCGCGTTGTACGTTGATTGCGTCCGGTTCCAGAGTATGAGCGTTGCCCTGTATCGACAAAAACTTCATCGAGACTCGGAAGGTAAATTATTACAGTCTTGCCGGTCTCAACCGCTTGTTTGATTTCGCGTCTCCAGTGCTCGCAGCACTCCTTGAGCTGAAAAGACAAGCTATCACTGAGGCTTCGCTTGCCCTGATAGAAGTCACCGTATCCGCTAAACTCCAAAATTTGCGGTTTGAAAAGGATAATGTCCCAGTCGAGAAGAGACATCTTTGATTGAAAGCTGGCGTACTGCGTATCTGATGAAGCCAGTTCAAGGCCGATGGTTAGTATTCGTCTTGCGCTCATAGTGATTGCTGGTTGTTATGCGACGCATAATTAGGGAGCTATTCTACTCGCCAACGACTGCAACTGGCACACAAGAGATGGTCAAATTTCCATTTTATCAGGTCGCGAATGGCAGCTATATGACTTAAAGCAGCACCCTGATAACAGTCCATCCTTCTCAATTATCATCGTGCCGTGAAAGCCAAAATCCGTCATCTATAAGCGATTGTGATTATCTGTTCACACAGATCGTTGGCACGCTACACATTACCCAACGCATCTATCACCCAACCTTTGTTAATGCTCGCTCACAACACCACCGGACTATCCGGCATTTCATTGGGTTTGCCGCTGCGCGCCGGAAAGTGGTGCGCCAGATGTTGCCCCACGGAGCGAATCCCGGCGAGCACACCCGCTTCAAACTGCCCGTTGCGGAACGCCGCTTCCATCTCGCGGCAGATCGCTTCCCAGATTTCCGTGCCAAGCTTGACATGGATGCCACGGTCGGCAACGATCTCGACATCGCGATCCGCCAGCAGCAAATAGATCAGCACGCCGTTATTGTGTTCGGTATCCCAGACGCGCAATTCGGAGAACACCTCAAGCGCCCGTTCGCGCGCAGACTGTCCTGCCAGCAGTGGTGCCCAGTCTAATGCGGCCTCGACCGCGAAACGAATTTGCCCGTCATGTTGCGCCTCGGTTTCACGGATGGCGCGCTTGATCGCCTCCAGCGCGCGCTGTGGAAAGGCCCGGAGCACCGCCGCCCGCCCGCTGGATAGATGTTGCATGATGCGTTTTAAATTCATCTCATTTTCAGACTGTAGGGACGCGATTCATCGCGCCCTGATTTATTACCTTACCCAAAA
>MGWP01000050.1:34803-35763 GCA_001801055.1 Gallionellales bacterium GWA2_55_18
AAGCCGCCCCCGCTGGTTCCACCAACCCCACCGCCGCCATAGCCGCGCCCCGAGCCGCCCAGCAACACGAACACGAATGCCATAAATCCGACCAGTAGCGCAACCAGCAGCGGCGCAACCATCAGCCAGGCCAGCCCTCCCAGCGCTCCGCCCATCAGCAGCGCGGCGGGGAAGCGTCCGAGCAACGCGCGCAACATGCCGCCCACGACTACCACCAACCCGAAGGCGATAAAGAACAGCGACTCGATATCGTATTTTCCGCTCGCAGCGGCACGCTTCGGCGGCGGCAGGGATTCGCCATCGACTACCCGCAGCATCGCCGCTGTGCCCGACTCGATACCCGGATAAAACTCGCCGCGCTTGAAATGCGGCACGATGATCTCATCGACGATGCGTTTTGCCGTGGCATCGTTCAGCACGCCTTCCAGGCCGTAGCCCACCTCGATGCGCAGGGTGCGGTCATTCTTGGCGACCAGCAGCAATGCGCCGTCATCCACACCCTTGCGCCCGAGCTTCCACGCCTCGGCGACGCGGATGCCGAACTGCTCGATGGTTTCCGGCTGGGTGGACGGCACGATCAACACCGCAAGCTGCGCGCCTTTTTTTGCCTCGAATGCGGCGAGGCGTGCTTCGAGCGTCTGGGTTTGTTGCGCATCCAGCGTCGCGGTAAGGTCGGTGACGCGCCGCACGAGTGGCGGAACGGCCACTTCGGCTTGCGCCGCGCCACCAAGCAGCAGCGCAAGCAGGGCGACCCATATTGCTTTCATTTATTTTGCCGGTGCGGCAGTGCCAGGTGTGGCTGGTTTGGGCGCGGCAAAATCCACCGTCGGCGGACGGGAAATCTCTTTCTCATTCTCCACCGTGAAAGACGGCTTCACGCTGTAACCGAACAGCATCGCGGTCAGGTTGGTCGGGAAGGAGCGCACCGTGATGTTGTATTCCTGCACCGCCTTGATGTAG